>DTYU01000252.1 GCA_012961725.1 Desulfotomaculum sp. | reverse complement strand
GAGCCGATGTCGCGTCGGCACGAAGCACTGCGCGCCGGGGGATAACAGGCAGATAGGCCATTTTCACTCCTTCGTTGTGCGGCTTGCCGCATGTGGCACCCTATCCTTTCAATGCCTCTATGATCGCCGCCCACCGGGAATCGAGAGTGGCGTCTACCACTCCCTCTCCCGTGTCCAAAATGCACCCGCCGCGCTTCACCTGCGAATCCGGTAAGATGCGCAACACTGCATTCTCCGGCAATAAGGCCTCGAACTGCGGGCTCGCCTGCTGGCAAGCATTCAGATCGTCAGGATGGACAAACATCATTACCTGGGGCCGGTCGCGGACGAGGGTGAGCGCCTCTTTAGCGATCGCCGTCACCACCTCGTGGTTCAGCTTCAGCTCCGCCGCCACTATGCGACCGGCGATCTCCTGTGCCAGCTCGACGATCTCTCTTTCCATTTGGTTTAGGATCGCCGCCCTTTCTGCCTCGGCTTCCTGGAGAACCTCCCGGGCCTTAGACAGCATCTCCTGCGACTCCTGCCTGGCCCGGGCCAGCCCCTCTTCAAGACCCCGTTCAACTCCTTCGCGGTAAGCCTGTTCCCGGATTGCAGACGCCTGCTCCTTCGCCTCTGCAATTACCCGGGCTGCGGATTCCTCGGCTTCCGCCATTGTAAGTTCCGGGTTTTCATCTGCCCCCGGAATGACATCTAATTGGCGAAGCTGCAAGCGCCGCGGCACGGTGCCGTCAAAGACGACTCCTCTTAAAATCTTCCGGCTACAAGACGAGGGCATCTTCGCCACCCCGTGCGATAATGATTTCGCCAGCCTCTTCTAAGGCACGAATAACCTTGACGATCTTCTGCTGCGCCTCTTCCACCTGTCTGAGACGCACCGGACCCATAAATTCCAGTTCGTCTTTTAACATCTTGCCCGCGCGGTGGGACATGTTTCTGAAGATACGGTTCTTGACCTCCTCCGTAGCGCCCCGCAGCGCCACGGCAAGGTCCTTGGTATTGACCTCCCGCAAGATCCGCTGGATCGAGGTGTCGTCGAGCTTGACGATGTCCTCGAACACGAACATCCGCTTGCGGACCTCGTCCGCCAGGCTGGGGTCTTCGTTTTCCAATTCCTCAAGTATGCTTTTCTCTGTCGCCCGGTCCACCATATTTAAAATGTTTACCAGCGATTCGACCATGCCGGCCTGGGTTTGCTCCACGGGGATCATATTCATTATTTTGTGTTCAAGGACACGCTGTATCTCGTGTACGACCTCGGGGGAAGTCCTTTCCATCATGGCGATCCGCTTAGCGATCTCCGTTTGCGTCTCCTGAGGCAGTGCTGAGAGAATCGCTGCAGACTGCGAAGGATCAAGGTACGACAGCACGAGCGCGATCGTCTGCGGGTGCTCATCCCGGATAAAAGTTAACAGGTGCTTTGGATCCGTCTTCCTGAGTGAACTGAACGGAAGGATCGCTGCCGTCTGGGTCAAGCGCTTGATGATCTCATCCGCCTTGTGGGGGCCAACTGCCCGCTCTAAGATCTCTCTGGCATGCTTTACACCGCCCTGAACGATGTGGGAGCGCACCTGTTGGAGTTCGATAAACTCATCAAGAACGCTATCGCGCACCTCTTCGGGAACCCGCCCGAGATTCGATATGGTATAGGTGATACGCTCGATCTCCGCCTCGGGGAAACGCTGTTTCAAAACCTTAGCTGACAACTCCGCCCCTGATGTTAGAAGCAGAATCGCCGATTTTTGTAACCCTTTTAACCTTGGTTCTGTCATACTTCCACCCCCATCAACAGATCGGAAGTCAGAAGTCGGACGTTTACAGGAAATCGCTTAGGGCGGTTTCCTCTTCTTGCGCCTGTCGCTGTTTACTCCTCAGCAAGCCACAGGCGGATCACATCTGCCACCTCTTCTGGCTTTTTCTGCGCCGTCTCCTTGATCTGTACATAGCGCTCATCTACCTTAGGCTGCGGTCCTACCTGGACAGGAATGACCTCCTCGATCTTAGGCGCCGCCGGCTTGATCCGTCCCAGCCACCGGATGAAAAGGAGCAGGAAGACCACTACCGCAAACCCGATCACTCCTTGCTTGATCAGCGTCAGGATCTGCTCTCGCCGCGCCTCCTTTGCCGCTTTGGCCTCGGCCGCCGCCATCTCCGCCTCTAACTTTTTTTGGTAGCTTTTGTCGAAGGCCATGCTTGCGACCTGAATCTCGTCACCGCGCTCGGCACTATAGCCGATTGCACCCGCCACTACGTCCTCGATGCGCTGGATAGTAGCCTGGTTTAACTGGGCATCAACCACCACCGACGTCGCAAGACGCCTGAGTCTTCCCGGGACCTCAATCACCTTTTCCTGCCGCTGGCCGACCTGGTAGTTCCGGGTCACCTCCTGCCGCGAGTAACCGTCGCCTCCGTTCGTGCCCGCCGGATACGTCGGCACCAAGTTCGAGCCGGTGCCCGGGACTCCCGCAGCTGTGCCCCCGCCGTTTTGTTCGGTAAGCGTCTGCTCGCTCAATATCACCGGTTCGCCGTAAGCTATGGTGGTCACCGTCTCCCGCTGGCTGAAGTCGAAATCGGCACTTACCATAGCTACCGCTTTATCCGGACCGGAGATCTTAGCCAACACCGCCGTTATTCTTCTTTCAAGTTCCCGTTCGTAAGCGCGCCGGAGATCCTGCTGCGTCTTAACGGCCCGGGCTTGGGTACCATCCGAAACCACATCGCTTAGAACATTGCCGGCCATGTCAATGACGTGGACGTCTTCCGGTTTCAGCCCCTCGACCCCGCCGCAGACCAGCGCCACTATACCCTCCACCTGCTCAGGCTTCAAGCGGGCCAGCGGCTTCAGTTTGACCGCTATTGAAGCCGATGGCTTCTGCTGCTCCTCGACAAAGACGCTCTTACGGGGAATAACCAAGTGCACCCGCGCCTGCTCGACCTCGGCAAGCTGGACAATCGTCCGCCGCAGTTCCTCCTGGAGCGCCCGCTGGTAATTGACCTGCTGTTCAAAATCGGTGACTCCCAACCTGCTCTTGTCAAAGAGCTCAAACCCGCTGCCGCTTCCTGAAAGTGCACCGCCCGCCGCTAAGTTCGCCCGGGTCCTGTAAACCTCCCCCTTCGGCACTACAATGGTGGTTCCCCCATCCGTTAAACGGTATGGAACCTTCATCTCCTCAAGCTTTTGAACGATCGCCCCAGCGTCTTCTGCGCTCAACCCTTTAAAGAGCGGTGCATAGCTGAGCTGAACCAATATGGTGTTAAATATAGAAGACGGCCGCAATCAGTCCGGCACCCGCCCCCACCACAGCGGCTTTTTGCGTCGCGCTGAAGCCCCGCCAGCGACCCCTAAGCTCAGCCAGCGCCTCCCGCGGGTTCACCTGCACCTACCCCCTAAAACAGATGTCAGAGGTCAGACGTCAGAGGTCAGATGTTTGTAGGAAATCGTTTTACGATTTCCCACTTAAATATCTTCGGATGTCAGAAGTCAGACGTCGGATGTTTGATGCTTGTAGGAAATCGCTTACGCGATTTCCTCTCTTTATCATCTTGACCTTGAACTTTGAACCTTGAACGTCGGACTATTTCTACGACAGAGACTCATAAGGAAACCGCTTACAACGATTTCCTTTTTTCACAGGTGCCGGGCCCTTTTCTCTATCCCCGGCCTCTTCAAGAGTCAGTTATTTTCCGCTAACTTTCTGCCAAGTTTCCCGATTGCTTCTGAGAAAACCTAAATCTGCATGCGTGAAATCTCCTGATACGCTTCCACAAGTTTGTTGCGCACCTGGACAGTCAGCTCCAGCATCAACCTTGCTTCCTCCCCGGCGATAATAACCTCATGCAGATCCTGAACCTCACCGGTCAAAAACCCTTTTACCGCCTCATTTGCCCTTACCTGCGCGGCGTTCACCTCGTTAACCATCCGGTTTAACACTTCTCCGAAGGCAGCCGTGCTATCTTGCCCCGCCTTCGCTTCCGGGAGCAGCATGCTCAACCCGGCTCTGGTGACCTCCATTGAATCCCCGTCCTTTATCCTCTGCCTATCTCCAAGGCCTTCTCACAGAGCGCCTTCGCCGCCTCGATTACGGTCGCATTTGCCTCATAGGCCCGGGTGGCGCCGATCATATCCACCATCTCGTCCGCCACGTTCACGTTCGGGTAGTGTACAAACCCTTCCTCGTCCGCATCCGGGTGACTCGGCTCATAGACCACTCGGGCAGGTGTCCTTTCGTCCTGGAGGATCGCCGCCACCACTACCCCTTTCCCGGCCGACTCGCCCCCGGCCTCGGCAAGCCGCTGGGCAAAGACCGGCACCAGACGCCGATACGGTCATCCATGAGGGGTGCGCGTAGTGTGGACGTTGGCGATGTTATTTGCGATGAGGTCGAGACGCAGCCGCTGGCTCGTCAAACCGGAACCGCTGATCGCAAAAGTATCAAAAAGACGCATCTTGCTTCACCTACCTTCCCCCAGAGATTACATGCCTCAGTTTGGAATACTTCCCGCTGAGAAAACGCGCCGCCGCCTGGTATGTGATGGTATTGGTCACCAGGCTGACCATCTCTTCCTCAACATCGACATTGTTGCCGTCGGTACGCAGGGCAGTTGTTTCAGCCCGCTCTACTTTTGGTTCTAGGGAAGATAAATCGTTTACGGTTATGTGGCGGGGATCTGATACCTTCAGCGGCAAGGCACCGGTTCTTAGAGCCCTTTTGAGTGAATCTTCAAAACGGACGACAGATTTCTTGAATCCCGGCGTGTCAACGTTGGCTATGTTATCGGCGATAACGCGCTGCCGCAGTGCAGAAGCATTTAGGCTTTCACAAGCGCGGTCTTGACCGAATCGTTAAAGATACTCATTTACTGAACCACCTCCCGTTCAACCCGAGCACCAACATTCGACAAGTTCCGACCTATTTCAATATTATTATACATCAATTAGCCAATTCCTGCATAGATAGGGGGGTTTCTGCCAGAAATAGCACATTTATCTCAGGAAGGAACGGCAGCCCAAAAGCCTGAGCGACAAAATATAATATGTCATATTATTTTTCGACACCCACATACGTTTTCTTAACCATGACCATTGTCTTGTGCTTGAAATATTCGATGACACAGCAAGGGTTTAGCTCCTGATGGAGACTGTATCATGACCGCCTGTGGCATCGCCAAAGCCGGCCAGGTTCATGATCATGGTTTGTGAAGATAACCCCAGGTGATAAGGGGGGAACGAATGATAAGCTATTGGGAGGGTGAAACGTCCGAATAATGACGAACGAATTTCGATTATCGGGCAAAGTGGGTGAGTACCCGCTGCACTGCCGCAATTACATCGTCCACATCTGCGTCGCTCATCTTGGGATAAAGCGGCAGGGTGATAAGCCGCTTGTATGCCGCCTGGGCCTTCGGACACGGGGGGCCCTGGTGCAGCGTACAGACCGTCGGGTCGCCGAGCCAGCCGTAAAGCGGGTGAAGGTAGACGGGGAGGTGGTGCACGCCTGCATTAATCTTCTCCGCCATCAGCGCAAGGAATATCTCCCGCCGGTCTGCCCGGAGCAGCTCGAGTTTCAGTCTGAGCACGTAAAGATTCCAGGAGGGTTCGGTGTCTGGCAGCGAGTGAGGAGTTTCCACATGAGGTAGGCAGCCGAACGCTTCATTGTATCGTGCTGCGATCTCCCGCCTGCGCTCAAGCAAGCGGTCGAGCCTCTTAAACTGCGCAAGGCCTAAAGCGCCCTGAATCTCGGTCGGCCGGTAGTCGTAACCGAGTTCCTGTACCTCGTAGTGCCAGGGGCCTTCCCTTCGCACATGCTGCCTGAAGTCCCGGACGATTCCCCGGTCGGTAAAGAGCCGCAGCCATCGGCAGGTGTCCTCGTCACTGGTCGCTACGAGACCGCCGGAACCGGCGGTGATTATAGCCTCCGGGTTCAGGCTGAACGCAGCCGTAAGCCCAAAACTCCCCACAGGTTGGCCCCTATACGCGGCACCTAACGCCTCGGTGGCATCTTCGACCAGCACCATTTACCATACAGCCTATTTCTCCATCAAGAGCAACATAAGAAAGACCATATTTTGCAGCTTCCATTTCATCTGCATCTTCCTCTGTAATGTCTCTCATATCAGCAATAAAT
>DTYU01000251.1 GCA_012961725.1 Desulfotomaculum sp. | reverse complement strand
CAAGGACGGTGAGGTCTCTCTTCTTTACTCCCTCCCTTAGCTCCTGCAATATTCCTACAGTAACTTTACACTAACGATTTCACTTCCCCCGGAGCAGGGTCTTTGCCGCTTCCAAATCTCCAACTTTATCTACATCTACTCCGATTTCGGGAATATGAACAATCACCACCTTGCCGCGCAAGCCTAAGATGCGGGACACTTTTTTTTCAGCCTCCCGTAGTGTCAAACGCCCTAAGAGAAAGCGGCAGAGAACCCACGGACCGATGACCAGCGCGAGGCGGAGCGGTTTTTTCCGGAGCCGTACCAAATCCCTGGCACGGTCAAGAGACCTAATCAGCACAGCGGGATCGACCAACCCAATATTTCCGCCTGTGAAAGTCCCTTCGCGCAGGCGGACGTATGTGCGTTCTATCATGGGGTAGGCTTTTTCAACCGCATCCCGCGGCACCACGGGGTAATAGACGTCCGCTTCTCCGCGATTGCACAACTGGAGGAATTCCTCGACCGCGGACGGCGTCAGCAGTGCGAGATCCCCGGTCACCACCAGAACCCTGGAGGAGCCTGAAAGGGCTTCGAGGCCCGCAGCCAGGTTCTCCAGCAACTCCTCCCGCGGCGGTAAAACAATAAGCCGCTCCGATTCAAAGCTCTTTTCCAACTCTGGGGGGCCAACGACCAAAACCCTGCTGATCACAGGTGTCGCTAAAACCGCCTCTATGACATACGCAGCAAGGGGCCGCCCGTGAACATCTATCAGCGCCTCATAAGGCGCCGGGGACAACTCCTTAAGAGGGCCGCTGTTTGGAGCTCCTGCAAGAACTAACGCCGGAACCATTTGTCATTACTCCTGTTAAAATAAATTTTACCGCCAATCCAGCACTCAGTATTATCCTTGAGCTTCGAAATGCCACCGCTTTATTTATATCCTGGTGAAACGCTTTCCTTGAGCGAGCTCAAAAGGCTGCTCTCGGCGTTTTCAATATGCTCCCTGGCCAACTGCGCCGCCAATTCACCATTCCGGTCGGAAATGGCCTCTACAATCTTCTTATGCTCCTCGACCGCTTCCCTTGTCCTCCCCGGCCGGGAAAGGGTGGCCATCCGGAAACGCTGTATCTGGTCTTGAAGGTTGGAGATTATCTGGATGAGCCTACTGTTCCTGCTCGCCCGGTATATGATGTCGTGAAAGTTAGTGTCCCGGGCAACGATAGTGCCGATCTCTCCGGTGTCACTGACCTTTGTAATCTCCACCAGCGAACGTTCCAGGTCTTCCAGTTCCGCGTCGGTAATCCGCTCTGCTGCCAGACTTGCCGCCAAAGCCTCGAGTGCCGCCCGCACCTCGAAAACGTCTGCAATATCCTTTACACTTATCCCAGCTATATACGCTCCGCGGCGGGGAAGCATCACCACCAGCCCTTCGAGTTCGAGCTTGCGGATCGCCTCGCGAACCGGGGTCCGACTGACGCCGAGTTCCTCCGCCACCTGCACCTCCATCAGCCGTTCCCCCGGCTTGAGCATACCCGCTATGATGGCCTCGCGCAGGGACTCAAAGACCACCTCCCTCAGGGGTTTATAAGAATCGAGCTTCACCGGTAACAGCTTTTCCGCCAAGACCATCACTCCTCCAAAAGACGTTCAAGCTTCTACTGAGAAGGCTTTAGGGTTCGTTCGAAGTTCTACGTTCGACGTCTATAAAAGACTAAAGTACAAGCAGCCTTTCATTTCCGGCCTGCCTGCCACTTGCGACTTCCCGCTAATCACTTCTCTATTTGATCAGGACCCCCTCCGTGGCCGTAGTGGTCGCAATAACTCGGAGGTCGCGGGACTGGAAAAAGTCCCCTGCTGCTGCTGCTTCGACGAGCGTAGGGAAAATGCCGTAAACCGCCGGCCCGCTTCCGGAAACGAGCGCGCAAAGCGCTCCCCTTTCCGTCAGTTCACGCTTCAAAACGCCGAGTTCCGAATGCTCCCGGAGGACCACCTCCTCCAGGGCATTGCCGCATTTTCGCAGCGCTTCCTGCCAGCTTCCCTGTGCAAGCGCCGCCGCCATTTCCCTTGAAGCCGGCCGCCACTCGGGCCGGAGGGCGTCCCAGCCGCGGTAGACCGCCGCCGTAGAGACCCCGTATGGCGGTTTTAGCAACAGGACGCCTAACTCCGGCAGGGGCGGAAGGGACGCGGTAGTCTCACCCCGGCCTGTCGCTAGAGCTGTTCCCCCAGTAAGACAGAAAGGGACGTCTGCACCGAGGAACGCACCCAACTCCTTGAGAAATTGCAGGTCACATCTTAGCCCCCATAACCTGTTCAGTCCGATCAGCGTTGCGGCAGCATCCGCAGAGCCCCCGCCGAGCCCGGCGGAAACGGGGATGTTTTTCTGCAGCCTGATGGCCGCGCCGCGCTTACAGTTGGTCGCTTCAAGCAGGCACTCCGCCGCCCGGGCGACAAGGTTATCTCTCCCGCCGGCAACCGGTTCGCCCGTAACCTGCAGGCTCACGCCCCCCGGCGAGGCCTCGAACGTCAACAGGTCACTGTATGCCACGCTCTGCATCACGGAGGCGATTTCGTGGTACCCGTCCGGCCGGGTTTCAAACACATCAAGGGACAGGTTGACCTTGGCACGTGCGTAAGCAAAAAGCGCCACCCGCGCACCCCGCATATGATCAGCCGCTTTTTCATAACTTTACACAAAAAGCCTCCCAAGAGCAAGATGCGGATTTGGCGGCGGGAAATAGAACTATGCGGGGGTGAGGGGTCTTGATCGTAATACTCATCCCAAATTCCTAAGGTCAATCGAGACTGAACCGAGGTGAGCATGTGTTCGTCCCTCACGGTCCCCTCGTAGATCCTCCTGTCTCCCTTTTGCTCGGACTCGGCTTCCTATCTGGTGCAGGCACTCTCCTCGGCGCCGTGCTGGCCCTTTTCCTCCCCGTTCGCCGTATGATGCCTTTCCTGATCGGCTTCGCGGCAGGCGTGATGGGCGGCGTAACGGTTTTTGAACTTGTGCCCGCATCGATTGAACTTGGGGGGGTAACCGCAGTGCTATCTGGGGGTTTGGCAGGCACCGCGCTGCTCTTCCTGATCGACACGATCCTTAAACGCCCGCTTACAGACCAGACCGCCTCCTACAGGCGACTGGGATGGCTTCTTTTTTTCGGAATCGCGCTCCACGACTACCCCGAAGGCATGGCCATCGGCACCGGCGGCGCGGTCACCGCCGACCTCGGTATTTTCCTTGCTGCGGCGATCGGCATCCACAACCTGCCTGAAGGAGTGGTTAACGCTGCGCCGTTGCGCCTTGGCGGGTTGAATCCGCCGGGTGTTATTTTGCTAAACGTACTGCTTTCCCTAATTACCCCTGCAGGCACGCTCGCCGGCCTCGGTATCGCGACATGGGAACCCCGCCTCATCCCCGCCATGCTGGCGGTTGCTGCCGGTGCAATGGCGTATATCGTCCTGAAGGAACTGCTGCCGCGGACGATAAAGCAGAGGGGTACAGCGGGGTTCATGGCCGGATTGTTGGTGATTATCTTACTGTTGTAAGGCCCTTACGCTGAACACTCGGGAAGCACCGGTTCCGTCAAGAAACGCAAAACCCTGCTCAGTGCTCTTTGTCCTTCGACGAATCGTTTCTGCCGAAATTCCAGTGAATTACCTCCTGCCGGTGGCTCTTCCGGGCAGAGCGGGTTTCCTTCTTGCTTCCTTCCGGTGTCTTGGAAACCAGGGTCACGGCGCTTCCCAAACGCTGCAACAGCGGGGTGACCATTTCAAGCACGTCCCGGTTGTTCAAGAGCGACATTAGGGTCTCAACTCCTTCTATACCGCCAAAAATGGTCGCGAGGTCTTTTCCTCCTGGAACCGCATGGAGGCCCTTTTGACCAACCTCCTCCTTGCCGCCGGCCGGCTCTGAAGCCGTTACAGTCGAAAAAAGCGGACCCAACAGCTTCTGGAAAAACTGTCCTTCGCCGTTTCCTTGCCTGCGCCCCAAAAGCTCGATTACGCCCAAAATATTAACGAGGCTTAACAGCAACAACAGGTTGTCGCCTGTGATACCGCCCCGGAGGTTGAGTTCTAACAGATCGCGAAAAAGCTGGCGCAGTTCGTGCCGCCCCTCAGATCCGCCGCCCGGTCTATCCATCTAGCAAACCTCCTTTTAACTAAGAAGTCGGCACTCCGAAGCCGGCAGCCAGAAGATATTCCTCGAACATCCAAATTATACCACTTATATGACCGAATATCTTAAGGCCGCTGTTGTTATCCCCAAGGCGCGCTCTGCGTAGTGCCGCCTACGCGGACACGGCGAAGGTGAGGCAAGCGAACAGGCTACGTGAGTGCGCCGGTACAGTCATCAAGTAAAGTTGACATCTAACTCGGACACCATCTTTGCCTTTGGACTGCTCTTCCCCCGCGCGCTTAGGAGCGGAGCCGTAGTTCGCTCCGAACCGAGCCGATGTCGCGTCGGCACGAAGCACTGCGCGCCGGGGGATAACAGGCAGATAGGCCATTTTCACTCCTTCGTTGTGCGGCT
>DTYU01000250.1 GCA_012961725.1 Desulfotomaculum sp. | reverse complement strand
ACAGTTGAAGTTGGCGGTTTCGATCACGCCCTTCGCCCGCGCGGTGCGGACCACCGCCTCAATGCGCGACCTGTCCAGCCCAAGCACTGCAACCATGCCCCCGCTTCCCAACGGCACTGCTTCCTGCATGAGCTGCCCCCGCTTGCGCGCCAGCCTAACCGCCGTCTCGAAATCGAACGCCCGCGCCGCGACCAGCGCTGCGTACTCACCGAGGCTGTGCCCGGCGGCCGCACCGGTGTCCACGCCGTGTAACTGCAGCACCTTCAAGGAGGCTATGCTCGCCGTAAGCACCGCCGGCTGGGTATTGATGGTCTTCTGAAGCTCCTCCTTCGGCCCTTTAAAACAGAGGGAGCTCAATGAGAACCCCAATGCGTCGTCGGCCGCGGAAAAAACCTCCCTTACAGCCGGATACAGTGTGTGGAACTCCCGGGCCATGCCCACATATTGCGAACCCTGTCCCGGAAAGAGAAAGGCGAGTCTCACTTGCGGCCCCCCTTCAGTAGCGCAGCAAAACCGCACCCCAGGTAAGCCCGGCCCCAAACGCAACCAAAAGCACCAGGCTCTCACCGGGCTTTATTTTCCCGCTCACCAGCGCTTCGTAAAGGGCAATAGGGATGGATGCTGCGGAGGTATTGCCGTAGCGGTCAACGTTTACGATCACCTTATCCGGGGAGAAACCGAGTCTTTTGGCCAACGCGTCGATGATCCGGATGTTTGCCTGGTGCGTAATGAAGCAGTCGACTTCGCGCTGGTTAATTCCGGCCCGGCGCAGAGCCTCTACAGCCGCTTCTTCCATCGACCGTACGGCGAACTTAAAGATCTCCCTGCCGTTCATGGTGAGGTAGTGAAGCCCTGCCCGCACCGTCTCGGTCGAAGCAGGAAGGCGCGCCCCGCCCGCGGGCACCTTCAAGAGTTCGCCGCCAGACCCATCCGCTCTGAGGTAGACGGAGAGAATACCCCTGGGAGGCCCGACCGGCTGAAGAACCGCCGCCCCGGCACCGTCGCCCAGGAGGACACAGGTACTGCGGTCCTGCCAATTTGTAACCTTCGAAAGGGTCTCGGCACCGATCACTAAGATGTTGCGGAAACACCCGCTGGTGATAAACTGCGCGCCCACCGCCAGCCCGTATACAAACCCCGAGCAGCCGGCCTCGAGGTCAAACGCAGCAGCCCTTCCTGCGCCAAGCCGGTCCTGTACAAGGCAGGCCGTCGCCGGAAAGAGCATATCCGGCGTGGCCGTGGCTACAATGATGAGTTCAACATTTTCAGGAGACAGGCCGGCTGCGTTGAGTGCTTCCCTAGCAGCGCCCGTGGCAAGATCGGATGTGCTCTCCTCAGGCGCAGCGATGCGTCTTTCCTTTATCCCCGTCCGCTCTAAGATCCAGGCATCACTGGTATCGACCATCCGCTCCAGGTCGAGGTTTGTCAGCACGCGTGCAGGAAGATGAATGCCCAGGCCGGTTATTCCCGCCGCGAGCCGGTCTTCAGCCATTAGCCGTCTCTGCCCCCTTTGTATTTGGTCCTTTGATGCCGGCAGCGATGGTTTCAACCAGCCTGCTTTTCACGGATTCCACGGCGACCCGGATGGCGTTCTTAATCGCCAGCGCCCGCGAGGTCCCGTGCGCGACCACAACCACTCCGTTAACGCCCAAAAGGGGCGCCCCCCCGTACTCGGCGTAATCAAGGCGCCGCCGGAGCCCTTTCAAGAAAAACAGACCCGTACCCAGCGCCACCTTGGCCGGAAGACTCCGCGCCACCTCCTGGCGAATCATCTCCTCCACGGCTCGGGCCAGCCCTTCCCCGGCTTTCAGCAAGACGTTGCCGACGAAACCGTCGCAAACCACTACGTCAGCCCGGCCGTTAAAGACGTCCTGCCCTTCAACGTTACCTAAGAAATTTAAAGGCTCTCTCTTCAGAAGCGGAAAAGCGCTCAGCGTCAGCTCGTTTCCTTTTGTCTCTTCCTCGCCGATGCTCAAAATCCCCACCCGGGGATTCTTGATCTTCAGCACACTCGAAGCATAGCCGGCGCCCATGACCGCAAACTGCATCAGGTGCTGTGCCTTGACGTCCACATTTGCGCCCACGTCGAGCAGGACGGTGCTTCCCTGGGGGTTTGGCATCAGGCTCATAAGCGCCGGCCGGTCAATACCTTGTATCCGCCCCAACCCAAAAAGCGCCGCTGCCATCACGGCGCCGGTATTTCCGGCGGATACCATCGCGTCGGCCCGGCCATCCTTGACTAACTCTATCCCTCGGACAATAGAGGCGTCCTTCTTGCGGCGAACCGCTTGCACAGGGTGCTCCTCCATGCCGATGACTTCGCTTGCCGGAACCACCGCAATATTTCTGTGGCTTAAGCCGGTTATTTCATCCCGGATACGCGCCCCGTCTCCCACCAACAGAACCTCAATCCCATACTCTGCCGACGCGCGCAGCGCCCCGGCCACAACCTCAGCGGGGGCGTAATCGCCGCCCATGGCGTCAACTGCTACCCGCAACATCAGGTACCTCCATCTGAGCACTATAAAAATAGGGTCCTGGCAAATACCAAAACCCACTGCAGAAACTTTTCTTAATTTACTTTACCCCCTCGATCTCCAAAACCTTTCTTCCCTTGTACTGGCCACAGCTTGGGCAAATGGTGTGCGGTTTCTTTAAACTCTTGCAATGCGGGCAAAGAACGAGACCGGGGGCCTCAACCTTAAGCTGTGCCCTGCGTAGGCGCTTGCGCTGCTTGGAAGTCCTGCGTTTAGGGACCCCCACCGCCGCCACCTCCTCCCTCGAAAATAAATTACGGTAATAAATTACGGGGACACCATACTAAATTTTTAGCTCCGACCATTTGAGAGGCGGGATAACGAGCGTT
>DTYU01000249.1 GCA_012961725.1 Desulfotomaculum sp. | reverse complement strand
ATCGGAACTCATAATTTAGTATGGTGTCCCCATAATTTTAATTTCATAATTTAGTATGGTGTCCCCGTAATTTTGAGGAGAATCCAAAATTGCAGCCGATAACCATTACCCTGAACGGGCGAGAAGTAGTCGGGGAGCCCGGAATGACGATCTTGGAGTTGGCACGAAGAGAAGGCGTGCACATCCCGACGCTCTGTCACGGGCCCCATTTAACATCGGTCGGCGACTGCCCCTCGATCAGCACCTGCCGCATCTGTTTAGTCGAAGACGAGCGTACAGGTGCGATGGTTACCGCTTGTGGTACGTTCATCGTTCCGGGGATGGTCATCAACACCCACTCGCCGCGCGTGTTAGAACGGCGCAGAACCCTTATCGAGCTGGTGCTGGCGAGCCACCCGGATTCGTGCCTGATATGCGATAAGGGCAACCGCTGCCAGTTGCGCCAGATCGCTGCCGAATTAGGGATCGGGCTTGTCAGACTGCAAAAGATACCGCAGCCGGTGACCATAAAAGACGCCAACCCCTTTATTAAAAGGGATCTGAGCAAGTGCATCCTGTGCGCCAAATGCATCCGGGTTTGCCAGGACCTGGTCGTCGAAGGGGCGATCGACTACTTCCAGCGCGGCTTTATCGCGAAACCGGCAACGTTCGGGGATACCGCCCTCGAAGAATCCGAATGTACCTTCTGCGGCACCTGCGTTTCGGTATGTCCGACCGGTGCGCTTACAGAAGCGGAACCGGCTTATACCGGCACAGCCGGCACCGTGGTGCGTTCAACCTGCCCCTTTTGCGGCTGCGGCTGTAGCATTCGCTTAGAGGTTCACGAGGGGCGTATAGTGCGGTCTGCCCCAAACAAGCAGGACCCGGTAAGCCGCGGTACCCTCTGCGTCAAGGGGAGTTTTGGCTTCGATTTCGTCCACAGCCCCGACCGGCTGACCGCGCCTCTGATTAAAGTCAACGGCGATTTCAAGGAAGCCTCCTGGGAGGAAGCAGTCACAGCCGTTACTGATGGGTTCAGACGTTTAAAAGAAGAATACGGCAGCGGCAGCCTCGCTGTTTTCGGCTCCTCCAAGTGCACCAACGAAGAGAACTACCTGCTGCAGCGTTTCGCCAGGTGTGTGCTTGGTACGAACAACATCGATAACGGCAGCCGCCTCTACGGTACCGCCGGACTGACCGGCCCCGGTGAGACCGGCGGCGTCTATGGAACCACCAACTCTCTCGCCGTGCTCGAGGAAGCCGAAGTAATCTTAGTGATCGGGGCGGATCCCACTAAGTCGGCGCCGCTGGTCGGCTATGCCGTAAAGCGTGCTGTCAGGTGCGGTAACGCAAGGCTGATCCTGATCGACCCGCGGGAATCCCGCCTTGCGCTGTTCGCCGATCTCTGGCTGAGGCCCAAAGTTGCCACCGACTTAACCTTGGTCAACGGCCTGTGTAAGGCGGTCATCGACGAGAGCCTGATTAACGAAGGCTCCGTAGACAGGGAAACGGCCGAGTTCAAGGCCTTTGTTGAAAGCCTCAGCGGCTTGACATCTACCGTTGTCGAAGAGACTACAGGTGTTCCCTTCGTAAGTGTCAGGCAGGCGGCACGCATGTATGGCAGCGCAAAGCGGGCGGCGATCCTCTACGGCAGCGGGGTTGCCCAGCAGAAGAACGGTACCGGGACTATCGAGGCGTTGTTCAATTTAGCGCTCTTGACCGGAAAAATACACGGGTACAGCGGCATCTACGCCCTCCAGCAGGAAAACAACGCGCAGGGCGCTTGCGACATGGGGGTACTGCCTGATTTCCTGCCGGGGTACCACCCTGTTGCAGACCGCGCATCAAGAAGGAAATTCAAAGATTATTGGGGGGATATCCCGGAGGAGCCCGGCCTTACCGTTTTCGAAATGCTTGCCGCGGCAAAGTCGGGCGAGATCAAGGGCATGTATGTTGTAGGCGAAAATCCTGTTGCAACTTTCCCGCGGGCGGAATTCGTCCGGGAGGCTCTCTCATCCCTTGAGTTCTTAGTGGTACAGGATATGTTTCTTACCGAGACGGCAAAATTGGCGGACGTAGTGTTGCCAGCGGCAAGCTTTGCCGAAAAAGAAGGAACATTTACCAGCTTCGACGGGCGGATCAACTGGTTGCGGAAGGCGCTTGAACCCCTGGGCCAGAGTCTGCCGGACTGTGAAATCATTGCGCGCCTTGCCGTTCAGATGGGCAGTCCGATGGCGTACTCCTCACCCCAGGAGGTCAGAGAAGAGATCGAAAAACTGATCCCGATGTACCGCGGGATAGGGTACGGACTGTTAGAGGAGCCGGAGTACCCAACCGAGTACAGTGGTCTTGCAAAAACGCCGCCCATGTACCGGAAGCAGCCGGAGAGGGCCTTCAGCCTGCTGCCCGCCCGAAACGGCATACTGTGGCTTGAACCGGATAAGGAGTATCCTTTCATTTTGCTCACCGGAAGCAGCCTTTATGACTCCGGCGGCGGGACAAGAAGCTCACGGGCAGCGCGGCTGGGCAGGTTTTCTTCCGGGGCCTCGGTCAGTATCAATGAGACCGACGCCGGGCGCTTAGGTGTTATCGACGGCGAGAAGGTAAGAATAGTTTCGCCCGCGGGCGAGATCTCTGCGGCGGCTGAAATAACCGACGCTCTTCCTGAAGGTCTGCTCTACCTGCCGTTTTCGCTTTCAGCTAACCCAGTCAGTCAACTGTTTGATATCACCTTGGATCCCGAAAGAAAGAGTCCGCTTGTAAAGGCCGTCAAGGTAAGGATGGAAAGGGTCGGTAACAGTGGATAAGCCCCCGTGTGATGAAAGAATCGATATGCAGCGGATCGAGTCGATAGTCGAAGAATGCAAGGGGCAAAAGTGGGCGCTGATACCGGTGGTTCAAAAGATTCAAAACGAGTTCGGGTATATTCCCCCCGCCGCCATCCCGGTGGTGGCGAAAGGCTTACGGCTGTTCCCGAGCCAGGTCCAGGGCGTAATCTCCTTCTATGCACAGTTTTATACGAAGCCGCGGGGCAGACAGATCATCAGGGTCTGCCGGGGAACAGCCTGCCATGTGCGCGGCGCAGAAGCGCTGCTTGAACTCTTGGAAGAGCGCCTGCAGATTCAAGAGGGGGAGACCACGCCGGACATGGAGTACACCTTGGAGACCGTAGCGTGCATCGGCGTTTGCGCGCTCGCCCCCAATCTGGTTCTAAACGATCAGGTTCACGGCCAGATGGACGCCGAAAAGGTTCAGCAGTTACTGAAGAAAGGTGAAGCATAGGTGCAAAACAAGCGTACTGTTTTCGTCTGCCAGGGTACGGGCTGTCTTTCCACCGGCTCCGGTGCCGTGTACGAAGCGCTCAAGGCGGAGGTTGCAAAATTAGGGTTGACCGATGTAGAGGTCGATTTCACCGGGTGCCACGGCTTTTGTGAGCAGGGCGGCATCGTCGCGGTTGAGCCGGAAGGAATCTTCTATACCCACGTAACTATTGATGATGTGCCCGAGATTGTCGGTTCTCACCTGAAGGGCGGCAATCCGGTAGAAAGGCTGTTTTACCGGGACCCGGCAACAGGCCGGGCGGTACCCCGGTACCATGAGATAAATTTCTATAAGAAACAGCAGCGCGTAATACTGCGTAACTGCGGCCGCATCAACCCGGAGAAGATAGACCAGTACATCAGCAAGGGCGGCTACCGTGCGCTCAAGAAAGCGCTGTTGGAAATGACGCCGGAACAGGTGATTGAAGAGGTTAAGAGGTCGGGGCTGCGGGGGAGAGGCGGCGCGGGGTTCCCCACCGGGCGGAAATGGGAGTTCAGCCGCAACGCGCAGGCAGACAGAAAATACGTCATCTGCAACGCGGACGAAGGCGACCCCGGCGCCTTTATGGACCGTTCGGTGCTTGAAGCAGACCCCCATGCGGTGATTGAGGGACTGATAACCGCCGGCTACGCCACCGGTGCAAACGCCGGGTATATTTACGTACGCGCAGAATACCCCTTAGCGGTAAAACGCATCCGCATTGCTTTGGAACACGCAAGGGAAAGAGGTTTTTTGGGCAGGGATATCCTTGGCTCCGGATTTGATTTCGAGGTGTACATAAAGGAGGGGGCGGGGGCCTTTGTTTGCGGAGAGGAAACGGCGCTCATCGCCTCTATCGAAGGCCGGCGGGGCATGCCGCGCCCGCGGCCCCCTTATCCTGCTCAGTCAGGCCTACAGGGGAAGCCCACAACCATCAATAACGTCAAGACCCTCGCATCCGTGCCGCCGATCATTGAGCAAGGAGCCGACTGGTTCTCGACCATCGGTACCCCCAAGAGTAAAGGGACGACGGTGCTCGCCTTAAGCGGTAAGATTCTTAACAGCGGCCTTGTTGAAGTACCGATGGGCACCCCTCTTTCTACAATCATTTTCGACATCGGGGGCGGCATCCCCGGAGGCAAGCGTCTGAAAGCGGTGCAGACGGGCGGCCCCTCGGGGGGATGCATCCCGGCAAAGATTCCCGATACACCCGTAGATTACGAAACCCTTACCATGGTGGGTTCCATTATGGGCTCCGGCGGGATGGTGGTTATGGACGAGGACACCTGTATGGTGGAAGTGGCGCGTTATTTCCTCAGTTTCACGCAGGCCGAGTCCTGCGGCAAGTGTGCACCCTGTCGCCTAGGAACCAGGCAGATGCTGGAAATTTTAGCCCGGATCACCCAGGGGAAGGCGCAAGAAAGCGATCTTGACACCCTTTTTACCATAGCCAAGACTGTTAAAGAGTGCTCACTCTGCGGCCTGGGCCAGACCTGCCCCAACCCGGTGCTCTCCACCCTGCGTTACTTTAAATCCGAGTACGAAGCCCACATAAACAAGAAGCGGTGTCCGGCAAACCAGTGCCGGTTCCTGCGGCGGAAAACCGGTAAGAAAACATAGGTTTTTTGCCGCAGTCTCCATAAGAACAATAATCGGACCGGGGGAGTCTAAATGAGATCGATCACCAGACAGAAGCCTTTTACGGAAATAGAAGAAAGTCTCAAAAGATTTAACCAGGTTTACATCATCGGCTGCGGCACCTGCGCCACCATGACCAAGACCGGTGGCATAGACGAGGTACTCGAAATGAAAGAGCGCCTTGAAGGGCTGGAAAAGGCAGTGACCGGCTGGACCGTCGTTCCCATCGCCTGCGACGGGATGACCGACGTAACAATCAAAGAAAACGAGCGCGCCGTCAGGAAAGCCGGCTGCATCTTAGTGATGGCCTGTGCCCTCGGTGTCCACCGGGTTACCATGTATACCAGCAAGCCGGTGATCCCCGCACTGGACACCCTGTATATGGGCGTAGAAGAAAAGCCGGGGCATTTCAAAGAGGTTTGCGCCCAGTGCGGGCAGTGCGTTCTCGGGGAAACAGCCGGCATCTGCCCTTTGACCGCGTGTAGCAAGGGGCTCTTAAACGGCCCCTGCGGCGGTACCAACAACGGCAAGTGCGAGGTAGACAAGGAAAAGGACTGCGCCTGGACATTGATATACCAACGCTTGAAACTGCAGGGAAGGCTTGATCTGATGCGGAAGTACCACCCGCCGAAGAACCATCAGGCGGCGCCGAGGCCGAAACATATCAAATTGTAAGGGGAGTCTGTAACGATGGAATCAAGGTTCAAACGGGCCCTGAACTCCGGAAAGTTCGTGGTGACGTGTGAGGTCGGACCGCCAAAGGGCACAAACATCGAAAAGATGCTCCACCACATCGATCTGCTAAAATACAGGGTGGACGCGCTAAACGTCACTGACCACCAGAGCTCCGTGATGCGTTTCCCGTCCCTCGGCGGCTGCCTTTCCGTGAAAGAGCGGGGCGGTGAACCCATTTTGCAGATGACCTGCCGGGACCGCAACCGGCTTGCCCTCCAGGCCGATCTCATGCTGGCCCACACCAGAGGGATCAACAACGTGCTCTGCCTGACCGGCGACGCGGTGGTGGTCGGCGACCACAAAGAGGCCAAAGGGGTGTTCGACCTCGATTCAGTGCAACTGCTCAGGGCAGTACGGCAGATGGAGGCAGGGGAAGACCTGGCCGGGAACAGATTGGACGGTGCCGTGAGCTTCTGTGCAGGGGCGGTGGTCTGCCCGGAGGCCAAACCGATCGAACCGCAACTGATCAAGTTCGAGAAGAAGGTCGAGGCGGGTGCAGAGTTCTTCCAAACCCAGGGGATCTACGATCTCGATAACTTCGCAAACTTCATGCAGCACGCACGCCAGTTCCCGGTAAAGATATTGGCCGGGATCATACTGCTGACCTCGGCGGGAATGGCCAAATATATGAATGCCAATATACCCGGCATCTTCGTCCCCCAAAACCTGATCGACGAGCTGGCAAGCGCAGGCAAGGGCCAAGCCCTCCAGAAAGGCATCGAAATCGCCGGGCGGATGATCGCTGCCATTAAAAAAGAAAAGCTGTGCGACGGGGTGCACATCATGGCGATAGGCAGGGAGGAGCTTGTGCTCGATATCTTGAGGGCGGCGGAGATTTAGCGGTTTGTTGGCACGATGTTCTGCACCAGACCCCGCCAGACCGTCCGGTTCCTCCCTAAGCGCTTGGCGGTGTAGAGCGCGTTGTCCGCGGTCAAGAGCAGGTCCTGGGCCGTCTGGGCATCGTCGGGGTATACCGCAACCCCGATGCTTACCGTTGGAAAGGGCTCTTTTTGTCCTTCCGCCTCCAACACGCGTCTTAACCGTTCGGCCACCGCGATCCCGCCCCGTGCGCCAACCTCCACCACCAGTACCACAAACTCCTCACCCCCGTAGCGGGCGGCGATATCGGTCTCCCGCAAGGTCTGCTGGATGAGCGCCCCGATCCTGCGCAGGCAGTCGTCTCCTGCCAAGTGGCCGAAGGTATCGTTGTATTCCTTAAAATTATCCGCGTCAAAGAGCAGCACCACGCATTTGCTGTTGTACCGGCGGCAGCGCTTGAGCTCTGTATCTAAGACCGCAAAAAACTTGTGGCGGTTATAAAGACCGGTAAGTGCATCCCGTTCGGCCATTCTCTTCACCTTTTGGTAAAGACGAACGTTTTCCACCGCTACGCCGATCTGGTTCCCTACGGCCTCCAAGACCTCTTGCTCTTGAGGATTCAACTGCTGTTCGGTCCCCCGGAAAAGCACGAGCATCCCCTCGACGTTGGTCTTGTTTTTCAGCGGCACGACGGCGCATGAGCGAAAACCGCTTGCAGCGAAAAGCGGCGGGTTTAAAACCTCGGGCACGCCTGCAGCATCGAAAACCAAGAGCCTGTCGCCGAAGGCAATGCGCGGGAACCCGGGAGTATCACGTTGTTTCGTTTTCAAGCAGGCTGCATAGTCATCCGGAACTCCCATCTGAACCGAAAGGTCAAAACCCTCTTCGTTTTCCTTCCGCAGGAAGACGGCGCCTGCATCCCAACCGGCCACCTCCGCCACTTTAGCCAAAACCTCTTGCAGCACCATCTCCAGCTCAAGGGAGCGGGTAAGGGTCTCGGCAACAGCGTTGAGGACGGCCAGCCGGCGGTAACTTTCTTCTATTTCACGGTTTTTCCGCTCCATTTCGCTGGTGAGGAGACTGTTCTCGATGGTGGTCGCCAATTGACCGGCCAACTGCTGTGCAAGCGGGATATCCTTGTCGCCGTAGTTGTTTTTTTCACGGCTGTAAAAGCATACGCCGCCGATTACCCCGCGGCTGGTAAGCAATGGCACCAAAAGGAGGGAACGCAGGTTCGCCGCTGCCAACACGGGATCGGCAGTCAGTTCAGGAACGGCCCGAAGGTCCTCTACCACGTCGGGTTGGCCAAGATCCAGCATGTTTTGCAGGGCACGGTCGCTCACGTGAAGCGATTCTCCGGGCGCAACCGCTTCCCCGTCGCGGATAAAGGCAAACACATCTATTTTCCGGTCGTTCTTTACCAGCACCTTCATCCAATCGAAGTCTATCAGCCCTTTAATAAGATGATGCAGGGCATCACAAAACTCCCGGCCTTCGAGGTTTGAGGCGATGAGCCAGTTGAGCGTGGTAAGAACCTCAAGAAACCGCCACTGACCTAACATCTCCTGCCGTCCCGTAAGGTTGGCCAGCGCAAGGGCAAAGAGATCTTTCATGCGGTTTATCTCTCGTTCCGCTGCCTGCAGGCTTTCGTTTGTCTCAACCGTGAGCACACCCACCTCCCGTCCGGCCATGAACAATGGTATTACCACCTCGTTTCCCGCCTGCACGGGACACCGCTTCGCAAGCGCCAGCCCGGGAAGCGTCGCTTGGCCAAGGGGAAGCCGTTTTGCCCCGCCGCTCTTGTCCGTTAAACAGACAAGCATCCCTTCGCTCCGGTTAACCATATACAGTTCCACGCCTGTTGCTCCGGTTGCATCCTTGATTGCCTCCACAACCAAATCGCCGATCCGGGCAGGGTCCTCTGTAGAAACGAGCCCAGTGGTTAAGGAAGCCAGGTCAACGCTGCCCATCTTTCACACCCAAGTCGTTTTTAAAGCACCCTTAAGGCCCCCGGGATTCAGGTCCTCAATAGTACAATCGAACAAACCTTAGCCGATTTTAGCCTTGTTACTAAAAGTTTTTTCAGTGGCGGCTCCGCCGGGAATACCTATACGGCAAATTAGCCGGATGAGCTTCTTTCCGCGGTTCGTGTTTTATGCTACAATCTTGTTTGACGTCCTCAAAGGCGGTTGGGAAATCTTAGGCTATTGCAGGAGGTTATGGCACAAGTGGCCACGATCATTCCAATCGAGGGCTGGCGTTTCAGCGACCTGATCGACGATATGGCCGCAGTGATTGCACCCCCGTACGATGTAATCGACGAGGCCCTGCAGAAGCGCCTGTACGCCCGCCATCCCTACAACGTGGTCCGCCTTGAGCACGGCCTCCGGCTGCCCAGTGACGACGCTACAAACAACCGCTATACCCGTACCGCCGAACTCTTCCAAAGATGGCGCCGGGAGGGCGTTTTGGTCAAAGAACCCCGGCCCGCGCTTTATTTCTATGAGCAATCGTTTAGCGCAGCCGGCAGGCGCTACACCCGGCGCGGCTTCTTCTGCGGTCTAAGGCTCGAGGCTTACGGCAGGCACATCCTGCCCCACGAAGAAACGATCCGAGCAACCAAGGAAGACCGCCTGCAACTGCTGCGCGCATGCCGGGCAAACTTCTCACCGGTCTGGGGGCTGTACACGGACCCTGAAGGAAATATTATCAACACCCTTGCTTCCGTTACCAAAGATGAGCCGCTCTATTCCTTTACCGATGACGAACATCAGATTCATCGCCTGTGGGCGGTGACGGACAAACGGATCATTACAGCGGTTGCCGACCGGCTGTCCGGCGTGCGGGTGCTCATCGCCGACGGGCATCACCGGTTCGAGACCGGCCTGCATTATGCCGCCAAGCGAAGGAGGGCGGAAAGGCCGTTTGAAGAGGCGCCCTATGATTTCATTCTTTCCTTCTTACAAAATGCTTTCGACCCCGGGCTGGTGATACTCCCCGCCCACCGCCTCATCAAAGCACCCGCCGACTTTCGCTTGACCGTTTTTCTTTCAGCGGTCACAGATTATTTTTCTATCGAACCAGCACGGAAAGAACGGTTGGCGTCGCTGGACGAGCGTTATTCCTTCGGGTTTTACGCCGGGAACAGCCGGTGCTATCGCCTGACCCTGAAAAAGGGGCTTGATCCGGCTGAGTTCCTCAAGGGGACCGGGGCGCGTGAGCGTATGCGGTTGGAAGTAGGCGTACTTCATGCCCTGATTTTGGAAAAACACCTGAGAATCGGTGCCGACGAGTGTACTGCAGCAGAAAGAATCTCTTTTACTCATGACCCGGGGGAAGCATGTAATCTGGTTGACAGCGGCGCCTGGGACTTAGCTTTTTTCCTGAGACCGCCGGACGTGAAGGAGTTGATTGCAATCGCGGAAGCAGGGCAGAGAATGCCGCAGAAGTCCACTTTTTTCTTTCCGAAGATTCCTACCGGACTGATTTTCTATTCAGTTGACAAATAGTCTACCTGGACATATGCTATAAGCTGTGTTATATATCTATTATGAACATATGCCTAAAACTATACAGCGGAGGTCTTGAAGATGTCCAAACTTGAAGAATGTAAAAAAGCAGGAAAGGTCTGCGAGACCTGTGCCGAGAAAGAGACCTGTGATTCGGCGGAAAAGCTCCTCGCACCGCCGCACAAGCTTTCACATGTTAAGCACCTCATCGCGGTCATGAGCGGTAAGGGCGGAGTCGGAAAGTCATCGGTATCGGCCCTGCTGTCCACCACCTTTGCCCGCCGGGGATACCGCATCGGCATACTCGACGCGGATGTCACCGGGCCGAGCATCCCGAAGCTCTTCGGCCTGAAGGAGCATGTGGAGGGCAGCGAGTTTGGGATTTATGTCCCAAAAACAAGCCACCTAGGCATCTACGTGATGTCGATGAATCTTTTTCTCCCCCACGAGGACGATCCGGTAATCTGGCGGGGTCCGCTGCTTGCCAATGTGATCAAGCAGTTCTGGTCCGACGTGGCGTGGGGGAAGCTCGATTACCTCATCGTCGACCTCCCGCCGGGAACCGGAGACGTCCCGTTGACAGTGATGCAGTCACTGCCGCTTGAGGGTGTGATCATCGTCTCTTCCCCACAGGAACTGGCGGTGATGGTGGTCAAAAAGGCGATCCATATGACCGAAATGATGAAGATACCGATCCTCGGACTGATTGAAAACATGACCTACGTTCGCTGCCCGAAGTGCGGCGAGAAGATCTTCTCCTTCGGCGAGCCCCAAGGTGAAGAGGTTGCCCGGCAGACCGGTATCCAACTACTGGCAAGCCTGCCGGTTGATCCCAAACTCAGCCGCCTCGGGGACGCCGGCAGGATCGAGGAATACGAACCCACCGGGCTGGAAGACCTGCCGCAGATTTTCGAGAAAAGGTTCGCGTCCTCGTCCAAAACGGCCCGGATGCTCTTCAGAAAGTAAAACTGATACTTCAGCCGGGGTTCTTGCAACTCCGATAGGCTGAAAACCGGGCCGTCCCGGCAGACAAAACGCGCACCGACGTTGCAGCGTCCGCATTTGCCGATGCCGCATCCCATCCGCAGCTCGAGCGTGGTGTAAACCTGTTTTTCCTTAAAGCCCGGCCCGGACAGTCCTTTCACCGTAAACTTGATCATGATCGGCGGGCCCCAGAGCACAACGATCTTGTTTTCGCGGGCGGGGTTAATCTGCTCCACGTACGCAGGCACTAAACCTACGTCTCCGCCCCAGCCTTCCTCCGGGGCATCGACGTCCATACGTTGAGACCCTCTGCTTCAGGCCAGACTGGAACAAGACACCGGGATTATCCGCACGTTGGGGGGCATTTCAGCCCGCACACTCCGGCCAGGTCCGCACCCATGTAATCGCACCAGTTTGAAAGAAAGGCTACGATCCTGGGCTGCCAGGTTTCTTCTTTCGTTTTCCTCACCTTGTTCTCGCACATAGACAAAACGCGTCTACCTCCGCAAGGAGCTGCTCGTTGGTAAAACCGCTAAGGTCTACGGCTCCCGGCGGACAAGCCACCGTACAGGCGCCGCACCCCTGACACAACCCCTCATTCACTCGTGCCACCACCCGCTCCCGGGGCGGCCGGCCGGGCAGGCGCTCGGTGATCGTCACCGGCTGGATTGCTCTATACGGACAGACACCCTGGCAGGCGAGACATCCGGTGCAAAGTGCGTTGTTGACATGGGAAACCAGCGGGTCCGTCTCCAAGTCATCTTTAGATAAAAGGGCGCAGACTTTGCCTGCTGCACCGCTGGCCTGGGCAACGGTGTCGGGAATATCCTTCGGCGCCTGGCAGGCCCCCGCCAGGAAAACCCCGCCGGTATGCGTCTCCACCGGGCGGAGTTTCGGGTGTGCCTCCTGGAAGAAGCCGTCTTTATCCACCGAGATGCCGATCATTCGGGCAACGTCGTGGGCTCCCTCTGCTGCCACAACACCCGTAGCGAGCACCACCATCTCCGCCGCGATCTCCACCTGCTCCCCCAGGAGCGTATCCGCACCCTTAACCACGAGCTTCGACCCTTCCTGAAAAACCTTCGAGACACGCCCCCGGATGTAAACCACACCCTCATCCTGCACACGCCGGTAGAACTCCTCGTATCCCTTGCCGAAAGTGCGCATATCGATGTAGAAAACGTACACCCTCGCGTCCAGTATCTTCTCTAACACCTGATGGGCATGCTTCGCCGTATACATACAGCAAACCCGGGAGCAGTATTCCTTTCCCTTCGCCTCGTCCCTGGAGCCTATGCACTGAATGAAGACCACTGTCTTGGGTTCTTTCCCGTCCGAAGGTCGCAGGATCTTCCCGCTGGTAGGCCCGGCCGCGGTCACGAGCCGCTCAAAACCCATCCCCGTGATGACGTCGGGGTACCGGCCGTAGCCGTACTCTCCGTAAACCTTTTCCCATGGGAACAGCCCAAAGCCGGTTGCAACCACCACAGCCCCGACCTCGACCTCAATAATCTCGTCTTTCTGTGTGTAGTCGATCGCCCCGGCCGGACACAACTTTTCACAGACGCCGCACTTGCCTTCTGCGAACTGCCGGCAGTTGGTGGCGTCTATCACGGGCTTGTTCGGCACCGCCTGCGGAAACGGGATGTAGATGGCTGCTCGTTTGCCGAGACCCTCGTTAAACTCGTCCGGCACGCTGGTCGGGCATCTCGTCCAGCACGTGCCGCAGCCGGTGCACTTGGTATGGTCGACAAACCTGGCCCGCTGCCGGATGCGTGCCTGAAAATTTCCCACATAACCGGTGATTTCCTCTACTTGCGCATAGGTGTATAGTTTGACCTTCGGGTGTTTAGCGACTGCCGCCATCTTCGGCGCGCTGATACAGGCCGAACAGTCGAAGGTGGGAAAGGTCTTATCCAGCTTGACCATGTTACCCCCGATGGTGGGCGCCCGTTCGACCAGCACCACCTCGAGTCCCGCATCAGCAACATCGAGGGCCGCCTGGATCCCTGCAATCCCCCCACCGATCACCAGGCACCTCTTGGTTACCGGAATCCGGTTCGGGGAAAGCGGCTCAAGTAGCGCAGCCTTGGCCACGGCCCGCCGGACAAGGTCGACTGCCTTCCGCTGGGCCGCCTCCTGAGCATGCTGATGCACCCAGGAGCAATGCTCCCGCAAGTTGGCCATTTCGAGGCAATACGGGTTCAGCCCGGCACGTTTCAGCATCTCCCGAAACGTCTCCTCGTGAAGGCGCGGTGAGCAAGAGGCCACCACTACCCGGTCGAGTCTGTAGCCGCTCACCGCTTCCACGATCATCTTCTGACCCGGGTCCGAACAGAGATATTTGTAATCAGTACTGAAGACCACTCCGGGGAAAGAGGCCGCTTCTTCCGCTATCGCCGGACAGTTGAGGAGACCGCCGATATTTGATCCACACCAGCATATAAATACGCCGATCCGCGACATAAAGCTCCCTTTCTTCCTGACAAAACTACCGGTTATTTACCCGTCACCGCGAGCTCATATCTCATTGCTCGTTGCGCCCGGTGCTGCCCTTTGAACATTCAACCGCTGACTATTCTTAAGGCCTTCTGCGGATCGACAAAGTGGGTCTCGAGGCCCAGGTCGCGCGGGGCCAACCCCATCGCTATGCCTATGAGCTGCGGGAAGTACAAAACCGGCACCGCAAAATTGGTCCCGAACGCCTTGTTCACCTGTCCCTGACGGATATCGAGGTTGCTCTGACAAAGCGGGCAGGCGCACGCGATCACTTGGGCTCCCGTATCCACGGCATTGCGCAGAATCCTTTGTACCAGTTTCAGCGCCACCTCCCGGGCCCCAAAGATTAGTGCGGCGCCGCAGCACTCGTTGTGGTAACCCCACCTGACGGCTTCCGCCTTCGTAGTCTCCACCAGCCTGTCCATCAGCTGCGGACTTTCCGGGTCGTCACACCCGGTGCTCGGCGGCCGCACCAGAAGACAACCATAGTAACACGCGACCCGCAAGCCCTTAAGCGGATTGACCACCTGGGCCGACAGCACATCAAACCCTACGTCTGCCATCGTCTCAAGCAATGAATGTATGCGCACCGTACCCCGGTATTGCCGGCCAAGTACACCGGCGACCTCTTCGGCCACCGCCCGGTTTTCGGTCAGTTCCCGGTGAGCTGTCCGCAGACGCTGGTAACATGCGGCGCAAGGAACAGTGATATCAAGCCCCATCTCCTCCGCAATCACCAGGTTCCGCGCAGGAAGAGCAACCGCCAAGAGGTGATCGGTGCTGTGTGCGGCAGTCGCCCCACAGCAGTTCCAGTCTGGGATCTCGACCAGTTGAATCCCCAAATGGTTCGTGACTAGCCTGGCGGCAAGATCGTATTCCTTCGCGGTGTTTTCCAGTGAGCATCCGGGATAATAGCCGACCCTCATCTCAGCCCTTCTTCCGTTTTGCAAAAAGCCCTGCCATCTCCGCTGTCTTTCTGATCCTTACAGGCACGAAACGGAGTTTTCGCCCTTTCAGCATAAACCTTGCTAATTCTGTATCATGCAAGGGTTTCCCTATCTTCAGGTTAAAAGCTGCCACCACACCCGTCTCAAAGACCCGGCCGTTGCGCCGCACCGACCGCAGAAACAGCTCGTTGAAAAGAACCGCCCGCTTTCCCTGTCCGGTTCTGCCCTCCTGGCGGGCAACGATCCGGAGGTTGTCCATCACCTGCGCAATATCTATGCCGCAGGGACACCGGGTGGTACACGTGAAACATCCCGCACAGACCCAAATCGCACGTGAACCCAAAGCCTTCTCCTTATGACCCAACTGCAATAACCGGATGATCTGGTTCGGCTTGTAATCCATAGCGAAGGCCGTAGGACACCCCGCGGTACACTTCCCGCACTGGTAACAGTGAGAAAGCGTGTCCTGGCCGCTTGCCCGGGCGGTTGATGCAAGAAAGCCGGGATCAATCTGACTTTTTCCGAGAAGCATTCAGATTACCCCTCCAAAATACCAAGCCCCACAAGAGGTTAAAATAACAGCGTTATCCCATATAACAACAGACCCAACCATCCTGTCAACAGGTATTCGTCAAAAGCGTAAGAAATCCTACCCCTCCGGCGGAGAAATACCTTGAATGGTAGATTGAAATCACTGGACAAGCTGTAAAACTATCGCTGTAAGTCAAATTCGAACCGCTCACCGGTTGAAACGTTTTAGAATCTTAAATAGAAAACCAGGCAGCCTGATGAAAACAACCCGCACGGTCTTGCCCCCCTTGCACACCATTCAGCCTCCATAAATTCTATTCGGTACACCGGAAAAATGATAACAGCGGGGGGATTGTTTTAGACTGCAGCCGACTGCTTCGTACCGGCCGCCCGGAGCCTTGAAAACGCTGGTACAGCCAGGTGCAGGCTTCAGTGAGGCCCATCACCCCCACCGGAAGCGGCGGGAGTGACCGGATGAAAGAGGGCCCGTAACTTTTTTCTACCAGCCTGCGGTCAAGCACGACCACCACCCCTTCGTCTTGATGTGAGCGGATCAGACGTCCGAAACCCTGTTTAAACCGCAACACCGCATACGGCAGGCTCAGCGCGTAAAAATCATCGAACCCTCTGCTCGCCAAGAGCGCCCTACGCGCCGTCAGCACCGGCGCTTCATAAGGCGGAAAGGGGAGTTTGACGATCACGACCATCCGCAGGATGCCGCCGGGGATATCGATTCCCTCCCAGAAACTCGCCGTCCCGCACAAAACCGCGCGGGGCACCTGCCGGAACTCTTCGACCAGCCGTGTACGCCCTCCGTCAATCCCCTGCGCCAAAACACAGATTTCCTCCGTCTCGAGCCGGGATTTCAACCGCTGCGCCACCTCCCGGAGCGTCCTGACAGCGGTGAACAGGACCAGCGTTCGTTCCCCGACCGCGGTTATCAGGGAGGCCAAGGCATCCGTTACCGCCGTAAGGTAGTTTTCAGCAGGCACCTCCTGAAACAGCGGCACATCACGCAGAACACAGAGGGCGGCCTTTTCCCGGTAGGCAAACGGCGAATCGATTATCTTCATGTTTAGGCTTTCCGGCGGCAAACAGTCCAGACCCACGCGTCTGATAAAGTGGTCGAAGCGTCCCTCGATGCTCAAGGTGGCAGAAGTCAGGACTGTCCCGCGGGTACCGGTGAAAAGAGCATTATAAATCTCTTTCGATACGTCGACCGGTGCCGCCTTCAGCACGGCGTGCACGGAACCGGCAAGAAACTTGCCCTCAATCCATTGTACCCTGTTCCGGTCATCCTCTTCCACGATACCGGTCAGGGTGTTAAGCAGCTCCTGTCCTTCCTGGAGCAAAAGGCCCAGTTCCTCGAGCCAGTCCTCCGCCCATGATTCCGCCGTCCGGGTCAACTCCCGGCATCTTCGCAGCAAAAGATCAAACTCCCTGGCCAGCGTGATGTACCAAGCTCCGGCAGCGGTATCGGTAACCAGGTTATGACCGCCGCTGCGCAGCAGGCGCGCCGGTACGCTTGCCGCCTGCGCGTCAGGTTCTCCGGCCTTTCGCAGCTCAGCTTCCAGTTCCGAAAAGAACTCCTTCGCCGTACTTTCTACCATTTCGGCGGCGGCTTTGATTCCCGAGGTCAACTCCTCACCGGCCTGGAACACCGAAAGCCTGCTTCCTCCCCGCCAAAGCACCGCGCCGAGACGGGAAAGCCAGTGCTCAATGTCACGCCTCGCAATACTGGAGGTCAGGCATTCCGTGGCTACATCCTCAAGGTGGTGGGCTTCGTCGATGACAAGCGGTCCGTATTCCGGTAATACCATTCCGCCTGTAAAGATATCGGTGAGCAGCAGTGCGTGGTTTGTAACCAGGACCGTTGCTTTTTCCGCTTGCCGGCGCGCCTTGTTTACAAAACAGCGGCGTGCGTTAGGACAGCGCCTTCCGAAACAGCCTTCTGCCGTGGCGGCTACTTGGGACAGCGCCTCCCTTTCTGCTTCGCGGAGCGCCAGTTCAGTGAAATCCCCGGTGAGCGTTTCGGTGAGCCAGATCAGCACGCGGGCGTAAACAGCGGCGGCTTGAGCGTCAAAGTCGCCCCGGCCCAGCACCTGCTCCCAGCGCCGGAGACACAGGTAGTGCTGGCGGCCTTTAACCAGAACCGTCTTGAATTCCGTACCAAGCGCCGCCCTTACGACCGGCACATCTTTAAGCAGCAGTTGTTCCTGGAGGTTAACCGTATGGGTTGAAACGAGCGCCGGCTTATCGTCCGCAAGCGCCGCGAGCACCAAAGGGATGAGGTAGGCCAGCGACTTCCCCGTGCCCGTACCCGCCTCAACGAGCAGGCAGGACCGGGTGGCAAACGCCCCGGTTACCGCCGCCGCCATCTCTTCCTGCTGTTCCCGGTACTCGTAACACGGGAGTACAGCAGGCAACCTTCCCGCAGGACCGAAAAGATCCCCCGTACTAAGCCCTTCGGGAATCGCTGCCCGACATGCGTCTTCCTCTTCAGGGGCGCTTGCGAAGGCGTACGGCACGGTAATCTGCCCCGAAGCCGCGCCGCCCCGTAACGCCTCTTTGAAAAACGGCGCCCAGGCCGATCCCCCTCGTTCCAACAGGGAGACGGCGGCTGCAAGGATCTGATAAGGCAGTGCATCAAGCCGCTTCATAAGAGTGATAAAAAGCTCCGCCGTCACCACGGCATCAGGAAGAGCGCGGTGCTGTACCGGCGAAGAAACGCCAGCAAGTGAAGCAACCCGTTCTAAACTGTAACCCTGTATACCCGGAAGGAGTAACCGCGCAAGCTCGCACGTATCCAAGAGGGGCTGGGTAAAGGGACGGTTCAGGTAGCGGGAAAGGAAACCCGCGTCAAAGGCCACGTTATGCCCGATCAGCGGAGCGCTGCCGATAAAAGAGGACACCTGGGCGGCTATCCCCTGCCAAAGAGGCGCTTTTTGAAGCAGGCCGTCGTCGATTCCGGTCAAGCGCCTTACGTTAGGCGGAACAGGACACGAGGGCCGCACAAGGGAAGAAAAGCCTTCACCGATTGTGCCGTCTTCAATCCGGCACAGGCCGACCTCGATGATCTCGTCGCGCGCCGGATCAAGGCCCGTGGTTTCTATATCAACGGCAACATAGACCATATTTCACTCCCAGGCTTGCTGAATTCCAACAACATCTGCGGGGCGCGGCGACCTGTGCCTGCAGTAGGCAGGGACAGGCAAACTATATATAGCGGCGTAAATCATCTGCGCCAGTTTAGGAAGAAACGCCGTCCTCTTTTTTCTCGACAGAACTGCTTTTGGCCCGCTGCTCTTCTACGCGGGAGAGGCGCTGGGTAAGCCTGATGTTCTCGCTTGATAACTCGTGCACCCGCAAGGCTTGTCTGATCTGGCGCCCTACACCAAAAATGAAGACTATGAGCGCCCCGCCTGCAGCCGACCCAAGCACCACAATCGCGAGCGAGATCCCTTTGAACTCCCACGCCAGGAAGCGGATATTTACGGTCGTCGCGTTCTGAACGGCAAAAACGGCGACTAAAAGCGACAGCAGGAGGCCCAGTGTTATGTAGAACCCCACTTTGCACTCTCCTCCCGAATTACGGGGACACCATATTAAATTGTTCTTTTAGTTCACCGCTTGTCGCTCTTTTCCTGCAAAAACCCCATTTATAGAAAAAGGCGCGGGTGCGAATCCGCGCCAGTTAAGGCTGTAAGCAGTCGAATTTAACCCCTGCAATCTGCGCT
>DTYU01000248.1 GCA_012961725.1 Desulfotomaculum sp. | reverse complement strand
TACGGTAATAAATTACGGGGACACCATACTAAATTTTTAGCTCCGACCATTTGAGAGGCGGGATAACGAGCGTTCCCACGCAAAACTCTTTATTCTTTCAGCCTCGCCAAGACCGCGAACCGCGGGTCCCCGACCTCCTGCGGGCAACTGCACTTGCCCGTATTCAGGTCCCGGCCGCACACGGCACATAAGCCCTTACAATCTTCATGGCAGAGCGGCTTCATCGGCAAAGAGAGCATAAGGGTCTCGGTCACCTGGCCGGTGAAGTCAAGCTCATCGGCCGCAAACGCAACCTCCTCATTCCCGCCGGCGGGCGCATCACCGTGCAGGCGGTATTTCTCCTCGAACCGCCCCTCGATCTGGAGCAGAAACTCTTTTATACATCTGCTGCAGGTGAGGCGCACGGCGGCCTTGACGTCACCCACCGCCCACAAGAAATCACCCGCGTTGGTAATGCCCAGTTCTAGTTCAACAGGTGAAACAACCGGCACCGGCTCGCCTCCCGCGCCCGGGAGCGCCGCTATCCTGCCGGTGAGATGATACCGCCGTTCTTCTGCCGGCGCCTTTTTCAACCGCGCTACGCTGACTGTAAACAATTGCTCACCCCGTCAGATTATAACGGCGTCCACCGACAGTGTCAAGCGAAAGGAGTCGAAGGCATTAGCACTTCTTCTCCTTCATAAAAAATAGCGAGGTGAAGAGCGTGGGTCCGCATCCTAAGAAGACCATCCTGGCGGTTATAATTACCCTTTTTTTCTTTTTAATGATCATCTACCCGGCAGCAATTTACCGCGGAGCGACCAACGGACTCGGCATATGGTGGCAGATTGTCTTCCCTTCACTCCTGCCGTTCTTTATCACTACCGAGTTTTTACTCGCCCTGGGCGTCATCCAGTTCTGCGGCGCGCTTCTCGAACCGGTTACACAAAAGGTCTTCCGGCTCCCGGGTGCTGCAGCGTTCGCCATCGCCGTAGGATACACCTCTGGGTACCCGATGGGTGCTGTCATAGCCGCGCGCTTAAAGTCTCAGGAACTGCTGTCCGCCCCTCAATCGGCACGGCTGGCCGCCTTCACCAACAACGCGAGCCCCCTGTTTATCTTAGTGGCAGTAGCAGTCGGGATGCACCAGAATCCGGGTCTCGGACCTTTCCTCGCAGGCATCCACTACCTGAGCAACATTTTTACGGGAATCACCCTCGGCCTTTTTGTCCGCCCGCAACCTGCAGCCGTCTCGAACCCCTGGCGGCAGGCGGTCGAGGCATTCGCGCGGACGCACCGCAGCGACCTGCGAAACACCGGTCAGCTTGCTGGCGACGCCATCCGCCACGCAGTCAACAGCCTTTTTGTCATCGCAGGCTTCATCTGCCTCTTCGCCGTAGTGCTCCAGTTGTTCAACGAGGTGCCGGTATTGCGGGCTCTCATGCAGTTTTGCGGCAATCTTTACCAAAGAGCTGGGCTTCCCCCTGAGCTGTGGCCTGCGCTCGGCGCCGGCTTCTTCGAGGCCACCCTCGGCGCCAAGACCGCCGCCGCCGCAAGCGCCCCCCTTATCGAGAAGGTGCTCATCACCGAGGTCATCTTCGCCTGGAGCGGCCTCTCAGTCGTCATGCAGGCATTGGGTTTCCTGTCGGCGGCGAAGGTACCGGTTGGGGCTTTTCTCTTAGGACGTCTCATCCAGGCGCTTTTCGCCTGCGCCCTCACCTATCTCTTTTTCCCCTTCTTCGCCCCAACCCTCTCTCAGGCGACTGCAGTCCTCCCCTTCACCCCGCCCTCCTTTACTGCCACCCTTGCCGGCGCAACGGCCCTGTGTCTTGCCGCCAACCTGTCACTCGTCGCGCTGGCGCTGCTCAGCGGGCTCCTCTGCGACCGTCTCCGCTAATGGAGAGTGCAGCAGC
>DTYU01000247.1 GCA_012961725.1 Desulfotomaculum sp. | reverse complement strand
ATCGACGTGGACGGTGCCCGCGCGCTTTTCTTAGACGGCTGGGGGTTGGTGCGGGCCTCAAACACTCAGCCGGTCCTGGTCGCCCGGTGCGAGGCGAAGACACCCGAGGGTCTCACCAGAATCTGCAACACCATGCGCGAGGCGATAGCCGAGGCCGCAGGGCTTTCGACTTTTTATTGGGAGTTCTGAATTGGTATGGAGAGACTTATCGAGCAAGCTGCGACCGACCTGACGAAAAGCCGCTACGCCGTCGCCCTCACCGGTGCCGGCATCTCCACCGAGTCCGGCATCCCCGACTTCCGCGGGCCGAAGGGGATCTGGACCACCGACAGGGAGGCCGAGGCCAAGGCCTACCAGCGGTATGAACTCTTCCTGCGGGATCCGAAGGCTTACTGGGAGGAAATGCAGGGCATAAGCGGGCGGCACGGCGAGTTCTACCAACGGCTGAGAGAGGCGCAGCCTAACGCCGGCCATTATGCGCTTGCAGAGTTGGAGGAGCTGGGCCTGCTTGGGGCCGTGCTCACCCAGAACATCGACGGGCTGCACCAAAAGGCGGGCTCAAGCAAGGTGGTGGAGTACCACGGCAGCGTGCACCGCCTGAGGTGTCTCTCCTGCGGCAGAAGGTTTGTTTTCAAGGAACTCTCTGAGGAAAACCTGCCGCCCCTTTGCAAATGCGGCCGGGCGCTGAAGTATGACGTGGTACACTTCAAGGAACCGATCCCTTTTGATGTCATGCTACGCGCCCAGGAAGAGGCCTTGAAATGCGACCTGATGCTTATCTGCGGCACTTCGGCCGTGGTCTACCCTTTCGCCGCTCTCCCCCGCCAGGCCAAGCTCCACTCAGCAGTAAAGATAGTCGAAATCAACGCCGAGCCGACCCCGCTCACCGCGGAAGGGGTCTCTGACTGCCTGATTCAGGGGCGGACGGGTGAGATCCTGCCCCGCATCGTAGAGCAGGTGAGGCAGATGCTGGCTAAGAACACCCGAAACTGCTGACTCGCTTGGGATGAGTCGCCCAGCTACACCATTTGGATGAAGTTGGCTGGCGGCGGCGGAACAAAATATTCCGGAGTGACTATCTCCTTTATCGATATCGACCCCGGCAAAAAATTTCCTACCGCGGCAACAGTTTCGGCGAGGCCTACTTAGGCACGGGTGCCGGTAGGATTCACCATTACTTCCCAATGGAGCCAGGAGAATGGAAGGCCTATCATTTTGACTTTGCAGAAGACTACAAAGCAGAATACGGCGTAGATCCCGGGTCTAACCGCCGGATCGTCATCCGGGCATATCAGGACAGCGACTTTTGCGACGTGTGGGTCGACGACATCGCCGGCGCAGTCGAAGAACCAGCCCCCCAAGAGCCGGCGGCGCAGGTGCTGATCGATGACCCCTCATTTGTGAAGCCGACCGCGGTGCCGGTCACGGGGGAAAACGACATCGCCTTTAAACTGCGGATCCAGGCCTGCAACCCCACAATGCCGGTAGAGGTCTGCTACCTGGTACTGGACCCGAGCGGCAGCCCGAGCGCACCGACGCAGGGGGTGGAGGTCATCCGGACGGAGTGACCGAGGCCAACTGGGGAGAACGTAAGCAGCATTACATCCATTTTGAGGCAGGCGGTAAAACAGAGGGTATGGATGTGGCGCCTTACATCAGAAACGGCCGGACCTATCTCCCTGTTCGTTACCTCGCCTACGCCTGCGGCGTGGTACCCGAGGATATCGCTTGGGATGGCATAACGCGTACAGTGATACTAAAGAAAGGCCCTACCACGCTCCGGCTGACGGTTGGCAGCCAAGACCTGACTGTAGAACAAAGTTCTGCGGCAGGCGAGGTCTTGAAAACGATTCGCTCAATGGACGTGGCCCCAGAGATCAAAAACGACCGCGTGATGTTATTTGCCCGGTATGTTGCCGAAGGTTTCGGCTTTCAGGTGCAGTGGGTGCCGGATACCAAAGCGGTGGTGATCCTTTAAGCCAAGGGCCGTCTCTCCGGTCCCGCTTGGCTTTCTACTGTGTCACGTCTTGGCTGTTTGCCTTTTGGGGCAGAACGGATGGTTTATGCCCCTGTTTTTATACTCTTTAAGTGGTATGAAGGCGGTTCAATTCAACCATCCTAAGCATTATAACCCCGACCCCTCTTGTCTTACCGAAGGACGAATCTGGAAAGGAATGAAGCAAGTATGCGGAGACCATCACGCAGCCCAGCGGCGCAGGACTGGTTTGAGATCGGCCGGCGCATCTGTGGCCGTATCACCCGCGGTCACCAATATTCCTTGCAGTTCGCCATTAGGGCGGCAATTTCAGGGGCGGCTGCCATCGCCCTGGGACTCTACGACTGGACGGGATTTGAACCGCTCCGCTGGGCGGGGTTGGCGCTCTACCTCACCTGCCTGGCGATGTTTCTCCGAGCGTTTACCCTCTCCTTGGTCAAAACGAAAAAGGTGACCGCCGACCTCCTGGTCGTCTCGGTAATGATCGTCGCCCTGTTGGACGGGAAGCCTCTCAGCGGTGCTATCGTTGCCTGGTTCATCAGCTTAGGTCTCGCCATCTCTTTCTACATCATCGAGAAAACCCGCCGCCGGATCGAGTTTCTGACCAAAGAGAGGACCAAGAACGTCCGCGTAATCAGAGACGGCGTGATGATGGAACTGCCCGTCGAGCAGGTGCGCCAGGGCGACGTCGCCACCGTGCCGCAAGGCGAGATGATCCCCGTCGATGGCGTCATCGTTGGCGGAACAGCGATGATTGACGAGTCCGTCGTCACGGGCGAGCCGTTCCCCGTGTTCAAAGAGAGCGGCGATACCGTGATTTCAGGGGCCATCAGCCTCTCCGCACCGCTAAAGGTAAAGGCCACGAAGGACGGCAACAAAGCATTTCTCTACCTGATGGGTACCGAGATTGAGGCGGCCCTCAAGGTGAAGCCCAGAATCCACCGAACGGCTGATAAGATCGTCCAGGCGTTCATTACCGGGGTAGTCGTCTACTCTGTGGTTGTGCTCCTCCTTACCGGAAGCTTGGAGCGCATGGCGACGGTCCTGGCCATCGCCTGCCCCTGTGCATGGGCATTGGCTACACCTACAGCCGTAGCCGCCGCCATCGGCGGTCTGGCCGGGCGGGGAATCCTCGTTCGGGGCGGCACACCCCTCGAGGTCATCGGTGAGGCGGCCTTCGCGGTGCTTGACAAAACCGGCACCGTCACCCTGGCAGAACCCAAAGTGGCAGGCTTGAAGGCCGTCGGTTTGCCCGAAGAGGAATTGCTCGCCATAGCCGCCTCCCTCGAACAGGGTTTCAACCATCCGATAGCCAATGCCATCGTGACCTACGCTGCCGAACGGGGAGTGCGTCCCTACGACGTAGAGCGGGCGGAGTACCTGCCCGGCTTGGGGGTCAAAGCCATGGTGGGGCGCCGGGAGGTGCTGCTGGGCTCGGCTGATACCCTGGCCGGGCTGGGCCTGAACATCCCTGCGCACGCCGAATTCGCGGGGCGGGCGACGTGGGTCGTGGTGGACGGTCGGGTGGCAGGTGCAATCCTCGTCCAGGACGTGCTGCGGGAGTACGCCCGCGGATTGGCGAAGGAACTGCGCGCCTTGGGTATAAAGAAAGTGGTACTGGCGACAGGCGACAACGAGGAAAGCGAGGCACGCAGGGTGGCAGAGATTATCGGCGCGGATGAGTACCGTTGGGGAAGCAAGCCGGAAGATAAGACTGCGCTCGTGAAGGAGTTGAAACCTCACGGTATCACGGTAATGGTCGGTGACGGGGTCAACGACGCCTCTTCACTGGCCGCGGCCGACGTCGGCATCGCCATCGGCGGCACCAAGGCCGATCTGGCCATCAAGTCAGCCGACATCATCGTGCTGCGAGAGGACGCCGCGAGTCTACTGGCCGTTATGAGAAAGGCAAAGAAGCTTTGGCAGGTGATCAAGCAGAATTACGGGTGGGCTATACTTTTTAACACGAGCGGCATCGCACTGGCGACGCTGGGGTTTCTAAGCCCACCGCTGGCCGCCCTCTTCCACCATGTCAGTTCCGTCTTTGTCGTCGCCAACTCCGCCAGGCTGATCCGCCAAAGCCAGCCCTTTAAGGGGCAATTAAGGGGACACCATACTTAATTTTTACCGGTGCCTTTTCGAGCGCTCTCGCGCACAACCCGTTTAGGTTCTTAGAACAGAAAGCAAGGCCTCGCCGCCACGCCGCTTCCCGGCTCCCTTGACGACAATAATTTAGTATGGTGTCCCCGAAATAAAAGAGGGATAGATTTTGAAGCGAATCCTTTTCGCGGCTACAGTGGCTACCCATATCAGGGCCTTTCACCTGCCCTTTATCCGCATGCTCGAGGACCGCGGCCACCAGGTGGAGGCGGCCTGCTGCTTGGATGTGCCGCTTCCGGGCGTGCAGACCGTGTGGAACATACCCTTCTCCCGCTCTCCCTATTCGCCAAAGAACTTCAAGGCCTTCCGCGCAGTGAGAAAACTCCTGCGCGAACGAGATTATGACCTGATCCACGTACATACGCCCGTGGCGGCCTTTATTGTACGCCTGGCGGCCCGCAAGACACAGATGCCCGTGCTGTATACCGCGCACGGTTTTCACTTCTACCAAGGTGCTCCGTGGCGGAACCGGCTGATTTACTATGGCGCCGAGCGGTTGGCTGCCCGGTGGCAGGCGGGATTGATCGTCATCAACCAGGAGGATTTAGCGGCGGCGAAGGGTTTCGGCCTGATCGAAGGCCGAAATCTTTTCTACGTGCACGGGGTGGGAGTGGATCTCAAGCTTCACAGGTCAGCCCGCCCGCCATCCAAAGAAAGCCTGGGGCTGCCGCCCGAAGCCAAAGTGGTACTCTGTATTGCAGAGTTTACACCTAATAAGAACCACGCCTTGCTGCTGCGCTCTTGGCCCGCGGTCTGCCGGCAGGCCCCTCAGGCTTATCTGCTGCTCGCGGGCACGGGAGAAACGATGCCAGCGATGCGGCGCCTGGCAGCGAAGCTGGGAGTGTCGGATAGGGTGCGCTTTATAGGTTACCGCGAGGACATCCCGGCCCTGCTCCAGTCGGCCGAGGTGGTCGCGCTGACATCGAGGCGCGAAGGACTGCCAAAGACCTTAATGGAGGCCATGGCGGCGGGCAAACCGGCGGTGGCTACGGATGTGCGCGGCAGCCGGGACTTAGTTAAGCACGGGGAAAACGGTTTTTTGGTCAACCTAAATGCGCCAGACATGCTGGCTGTCTACCTCCGGGAACTGCTTATGGATCCGGCGAAGGCGCGGCGCATGGGAGAGCGGGGCCGGGAGATGATAAAAAGACACTCCATTGAGGGGGTCCTGCAGGAGATGGCGGAGATCTACGAGAAGTTCTTAACCCTGAAATAGGAGGTTCAACGAAGGGGAAGAGAATATTGCGGATCTTAGTCACCGGCGGCGCCGGGTTCATCGGGTCGCATGTGGTCGAGCAGTGTCTGGCCGCCGGATACGAGGTGGCGGTGATGGACGACCTCTCCACCGGCAGGAGGGAGAACCTGCCGGAAGGTGTGCCGTTCTACCGGGCGGACGTCGCGGACGCGGCAGCAGTGCAGCGGGTCTTTGAAGTGGTAGGGCCGGAGCACGTCATCCACCAGGCGGCGCAGGTTTCGGTCAGCCGCTCGGTGCGGGAACCGGGCTTCGACGCAAGAAGCAACGTACTGGGGTTGTTACACGTACTGGAGGCCGCAGCGCAACACGAAGTCCGCTCTTTCGTCTTCCCCTCTTCAGGCGGGGTGCTCTACGGTGACGTATGGGAACCGGTGAGCGAGGAGCAGCCGGCGGCACCGGTCTCACCCTATGGGATCAGCAAACTCGCCGGGGAGCACTACCTCCGGTTTTTCGCGCGCGAATACGGCCTGCGCTGCACCGCCCTGCGCTACGGAAACGTTTACGGCCCCCGGCAGGACCCCCACGGGGAGGCCGGGGTGGTGGCCATTTTCCTGCAGCGCCTGTTAGCCGGGAAACCGCCCGTCATCAACGGAGACGGCAAAAATGTCAGAGATTACGTATACGTGGCGGACGTGGCGCGGGCCAACCTCCTGGCACTTGGGAGCAATCTGGACGGCTTCCGCGCCTACAACGTGGGCACAGGCCTGGGCACGGACGTAAACGACTTGGAAAGCAAATTGCGGCATGCCCTGGAAGAGGTGCTGCGCGAGCAAGGGAGGAAAACGGCGCTCCCGGCGGTCGTCTACGGCCCGCCCCGTCCGGGGGATCTGCGCGCCAGCCTGCTCGATATCGGGAAGATCCAGCGGGAGTTAGGCTGGCAGCCGCAGGTGACCCTGCAGGAGGGACTTAAACGCACCGCCGCCTGGTTTGCCGGCAAAGCACCCGGCATTTAAGCCGCCTTTAAAGAGGGGGAATGGGGCGAATGAAGGTCACCGTCGTTTACGACAACGAAGCGATACACCCGGGGCTGAAAGCCGACTGGGGTTTTTCCTGTCTCATAGAGACCCAAGACGCACCAAAAGTTCTGTTTGACACCGGCGCTTCGGGCGCCGTATTGCTCCACAACATGAAAAAACTGGGGATCGACCCTGAGACCATTGGCATAGTGGTGATTTCACATCCCCACGGGGACCACACCGGCGGCCTTAAAGAGATCGTGCGCGCTAATAACAAGGCTGAGCTTTACCTCCCCGATTCATTTCCCGGGCGGGTTTCGGCCGCCAAGGTGACCAGGGTCAAGGAACCTTTCGAGATCTGCCGCAACATTTTCACCACCGGTGAGCTCGAGGGTATTGAACAGTCCCTGGCAGTAAAAACCGACAAGGGTCTTTTGGTTATCGTCGGCTGCTCTCATCCAGGAGTAGGCAACATTTTGAATGCCGCCGCAAGATTTGGCAAGGTTTTCGGCATCTTGGGAGGATTTCACGGCTTCAAGGAGTTCGAGCAACTGAGACCGTTATCCTTGATCTGTCCCTGCCACTGCACCCGGTTTAAGGCGGAAATCAGACGCATCTTTCATCAACAGTGCTTGGATTGCGGGGCCGGGACGGTGATTGAACTGGGAGACGGCTAACGATTCAGGGGCGGACAGCCGAGTTCCTGCCCCGGATCGCTGCTTAAGCAAAGCAGATTCGGGGTCACGCGTCCGAGTCCTCACACGTAAGGAGCTGATAGCTTATCGCGGGTTGCGCGTAACCAAGGAGCAGGCGGTCGTACCATTCGCCTGTCAGAGTTCTATGAGGCCCTAAACGGCAAGGTGCGCTGCCTCGCCTGTGAAAGAGGCTGCGAGATCCCGGCGGAAGGAGTGGGCTTCTGCCGCACCCGGAAAAACATTGCCAGAAGGCTCTATACACTGATCTACGGGGAAATTTCTTCCATCTCAGCCAACCCGATCGAGAAGAAGCCGCTTTATCACTTCTGGCCCGGGACGAAATCGCTCACCATAGGGAGCTGGTCGTGCAACTTCACCTGTCCCTGGTGCCAGAACCACGAGATCAGTAAGGCCCAAGAAAAGATCGGCCAAGGAAGATACCTAAGCCCCGTAGAGTTCGTGGCACTGGCAAAAAGGCTCGGCTGCGCCGGTACAAGCATCTCTTTCAACGAGCCGACCCTGCTCTTAGAGTACGCGCTCGACCTTTTTCCCTTCGCCCAAAAAGAAGGGCTTTACAACACCTTCGTCACCAATGGCTATATGACACTGAAGGCCCTTCAAGCTTTAGCCGATAAGGGCCTGGACGCAATGAACATCGACCTTAAAGGCGGGGCCGAAGCCGTGCGCAAATTCTGTGGCGCAGACGTGGCAAAGGTCTGGCGCAACGCCATCGAGGCTAAGAATTGGGGAATCTGGGTCGAACTCACCACGCTGGTAATCCCAGGAGTAAACGACACCGCAGAGGAACTGCGAGCGATCGCCAGACGAATAAAGGATGAGCTCGGCGAAGATACCCCGTGGCACCTCAACCGTTACCACCCGGCTTATGAGTTCAAGACTAAACTTTACGTCCCCCCGACGCCACTTAGCACATTAGAGAAGGCAAGAGAAATTGCATCAGCAGAGGGACTAAGGTACGTATATGTCGGGAACGTTCCCGGCCATCCCCACACGCACACATACTGTCCCTCCTGCGGCACGCTGCTTATAGGACGGCACGGCTTCACGATCACGGCGTACCGGCTCCGGGAAAACCGCTGCCCGGAGTGCAACACGCCGATACCCATCCGCGACCCGCGTTGAGATTTGGCTAAATCACATATTTGTGGTATAATGCAGAGCAAGTACAGCGGAGGGTTTTCCTGCCAGTCGTCCCTCTTGCCCTTCCCGTTACCCGCCAAGCAACATAGAACTGCAGTCTCGTAGGCTTGATTTGACGCTTAGCGCCACCTTTGACCACCTGGAGGAAGAGACAATGAAAGTCATTTTGATCTATCCCGAATTTCCAGACACCTTTTGGAGCTTCAAGTACGCCTTGAAATTCACCCGGAAGAAGGCCTGCTTTCCACCGCTTGGACTGCTCACCGTCGCCGCTATGCTGCCGCAGGAATGGCAGAAGCGCCTGGTGGACCTTAACGTGCGAGGGCTCACCAACGAAGACCTCTCCTGGGCCGACTGCGCTTTCGTCAGCGCCATGACCATCCAGCGCGCGTCGGCACGCGAGGCAATCGCCCGCTGCAAGGAGGCCGGGCTGAAGATCGTCGCCGGTGGGCCGCTTTTTGCCACAGAGTGGGAAGAGTTTCCGGAAGTGGACCATTTCCTCTTAAGGGAGGCGGAGTTGACCCTGCCACTCTTCCTACAAGATTTGGCCCAGGGACGCGCCAAGCGGATCTACGATACAGACGAATTTGCCGATATGTCAACGTCGCCCGTTCCGCAATGGGATCTGGCTGATCTCCGTGCGTATGCCACCATGAGCATCCAGTACTCCCGGGGTTGCCCGCATAACTGCGAGTTCTGTAACGTGACGGCGCTCTTCGGCCGCCGGATGCGCACCAAGAGCGCCATACAGGTTCTCGCCGAACTGGAAACGCTCTATTGTCTCGGCTGGCGGGGGGGGGGATTCT
>DTYU01000246.1 GCA_012961725.1 Desulfotomaculum sp. | reverse complement strand
TATCTGCACAGGATTGCGATCAACCTCTGGCTCAGTTACCGGAAGCGCAACCATAATGAACTGTCCCTCGACGACCCGGTCCTGACCGGAGAGGGCCGGTTGCCCCGCCAGGTCGCGGGCGGTAACCCGCATCCAGAACAGATGCTGGAAGAAAGCGAGTACCGGCTGCTGGTGCAAGAAGGCCTGGCGGTTTTGGCGCGGGAACACCGGTTGGTGCTTGTCCTGCGGGAAATGGAGGACCTGAGTTACGAAGAGATAGCCGCAACCTTGGGTGTAGCCCCCGGTACGGTGAAGTCGCGACTCAGCCGGGCACGCGAGGCGTTGAAAAAAGCCGTGTGCAGGCTCGCAAAACAGAAGGGACTCGACCTGCCGGGATGAATCAGGTGAGATTATGCGGTGTAAGCGGGTAAGAAAAGAGCTGTTACTGATAGTAGACGACCCCGGAGAGATGAAGCCGGAGGTTGCCGCGCACCTTGCGTCATGTGCCTCATGCCGCAGGGAATTTGCGTTGCTGCGCCAACTGACCGGCGCGCTCTATACCGGGGAAACGGTTGGGGCACCGGCCGATTTTTCGGCCGGGGTCATGGCCAGGATCGCCGCAGGCGCTCCGACCGCCGGACAGCACTGGCGACAGCGTTTCAGCGGCTGGGCGCGGCACCCGCTCGCAGCAGCCGCCGCCCTGATGCTTATCGCAGGAGCTGCCCTGGCCATGATTCTATCGGGCGGGCCGCAGGTGCCGAATGTGGCAAACAAACCTCCTGCAACGGAGGCGGTTTCGCCCGAGAACCGGCAGCCAACTGAAGAAGCCGAACCGGTTCCGGAGCCCGGCAGAAAAACAGTGAAAAAGAATACCGCCGGCAGTGGGGTGCCGGAACAAATTGGGAAAATTTCTGAATCAGAAGGAATTACACCGCAAGGGGGATCCCAACCGTCCGGTCGGCTTTCTGAAAAAGCCGGGCGACAAGACGAAGGGACTGTCACACCGCCGGACGAGACCCGGTCTTCCAAGCAGCCCGCTCAGGTTGCGGAGGTGCGGCTGCCTGTGGTCTTCCTGAGCCAGGAGCGGATCTTGACCAGTACGGTGATGCGTATTCAGGTCCGGAATCTTGAGGCCGCCAAGGCAAACGCCCTGCTGACGGCGCGCTCCTGGGAAGCTGCTCACAACTGTACGGTAACCGCCAGTGAAGGGGTGCCACGGATTGAAATCTTGCAGTTTGTCATCGACAAGGAAAACAGTGAGGGTTTCCTTATTGTCCTGAGCGGCCTGGGGAAAGTAATCGACCGCTGCGATGATGCGCTCGACCAGACCGGTAGGTTTAACAGGCAAAAGGCGGAGTACGAAACATTAGTCGCAGCGCGTAACCAGGCCCCCGAAGAAGAACGGGCGGAAATCGATGCCAAGCTTAATGAAATAGAGCAGGAGCTTGCCGAAATAGACGCACTGACAGGGAAACACACCGTAACCCTTTGTCTCGTAGAAAAATAGACAAGCGGTTTCTAAACATGTCCCCTTATTTTTTTATAGTATTCCCGTATTTTAGGCGATAAACAACCACCGCCGCCTCTGCTCTCGTGATCGGTGCGCCCGGGCGGAAGAACCCGTCCGGGCGGCCCCGCATCACACCCAGGCCATAAAGCGCGGCTACCGCCCCCCTGCCCCGGGCAGGCACCGCCGCCCAGTCGCGATACGGCGGAGAGGGAGCAGCCTTCGCGTCGCCTGTCTCTTGGAGGGAAGCAAACGCCAAAGCGGCGGTCACCCTCTCCACAGGCAGTGCAGGCCGGAACCTGCCGTCGGGGAAAAGCGGCAAAAGCCCACGATAAACCGCGATTTGTACCGCCTCCCGCGCCCAAACGGGCGCATCGGGGGGCGTTTCACCCGCGCTTTCTTCCATGCCTGACCAGCAACGGGCGATCAGGGCCGCAAACTCCGCCCTGGTGATATGGGCTTCGGGCCGGAAGGCCCCGTCCGGGTACCCGGACAGAATCCCTTCAGCCGCAAGCGCTTGAACCTCTCTTGCCGCCCAAGAGTTTGCAACATCCGTAAAAACCGTTGGACCGGAAGGAAGCTCTACCCTCCGGCCGTTCACGCCACCGGTCCTTTCGTCCACCGCCACCAATCTCACCGGAGCAGGTTCCGTCCAGTTCAGCGCAACCTCAAATCTTCCTCCCGGAGAAAGCTCCACCGGCAGCCGGCGGCCGGCACTCGAATAAAGGTACAGGTGCGTCCCGGTAGTCCTGCCGGTTAGAGGTTTCCCGAAAACGGGCGGATCGACCTTGAGGTACGGAGCCGGTGCTTTTGTCTCGAGCTTAACCGACAGGGCTACCGGCAGACCGCTCTTTTCTTGCCAGTATGTTATAGCGGCGCTCTCTCCCCGTCCGATGTCGCTGAGGGTTACCGGGAAAAGATTTTTCATTATCATGCTTCCGGGACTGAGCCGATACTGTACTGGCGACCGGCCGGCCGTCCCTTCAGCTACCTCAATCACCCAGCGTTTAAGATCACAGTCTTGCACGACCCCAGTTGTCTCATGGACCTCCCCGGCTAAATCTATCCGGGTTACACGGCCTACTGAATCGAGTATCAGCCGTACCCACTGTCCCGGTCTGAGTATGCTCTGGCCTAAGTCGATTGTGCAACGGAAAAACCTTGCCCCCGCGGCCAGCTCCAGCAATCGGTAGTTTCCTGACGTATCCTGAAGCTGCAATCTGCTCCCTCCCGATCCCGAAAAAAGGACCCGGCCGTATAAAAGCCCGGTGTCAACCCACGCGTGCAGTATTTCGTTTTTCTCCGGCAAGAGCACGCCGGTGATATGCTCCCCTGTCACAAGCAACCGGGGAGCCTCCCGGGCTTCTCCCCTGCTCACCTGTGCACCGGAGATAAAACGGTACCGCCGGCCGTCGGTGAATACCAATATGTTTCCCCTCACCTCCTGGACAAATCCGGAGACAAGCTCCTGCTGGACAGTTATGTACATCGCGCAGTGCGTGCGGGGGTCTAAGTGAAGCCTTACCGGAAGCCCGGCAGGCAGTTCCCCTAAACCGCCCGGGGGGCCGAATACCCGGTCTAAGGCATCCAGCCCCGCCTGTTCGGTTTCACGGGAGACGGCATAGCCCGGTGAAAGCCGGTACGCAGCACCGCCGATAAGCCGGATCCGGTCCGCGTCCAAGGCGTCAAGGAAGCCGCTTTTCTCCTCCCAGTCGGCCGTTGCCTCCCAGACCACCTGTGTACTTGGGTTGATCTTAAGGCCGACCAGCACCCCGGCAGGGACCGACGCAGGTGACCTTTCCTCCCCACGCACCCTTACGGTGTCCGAGCGTAGAAGATAGCCGCCGTCCTGTACCTCCAGGGTTTCGTCAACAGCAACCGTCCCGGCTGCCGCCGCAAGGAAACGGCCCGGCACAAGATAGTCATTTGTGCCAACGGTGTAAACCTCACCTCCAGGCAACCGGTAAAGGTCGGCCCCGGTGTTAAACGCCTGCCCCACCTTTTTCGTCAATTTGCCGTTTAGTACCGCCGTCACCCTCTGCGGGAGTTTTATCGATTCCCCGCCGGCCAACTTCACCTGTGCGCCCGCCAGGCGGGCCACCACGTCCCTTCTGACCGGCTGGCCGTATACCAGTGCATAGGGCTGTCCGGATGCCAGGCCGCCTCTGATTTTAGCCCCCACAACGAGGATCCGGTAGCGGCCCGGCACAGGTTCCGCGACCGTCACCTGTTCCACGTTATTGAGGCGATCAGGCCTGCCCTTTTGCGCAAAATCGTTGCCCAAGTAGCGACGGCCGTCCGGGCCTTGGACCACGAGGTCGAGGTCGTTGACTAAAGCCCGTGCCGCTCCGGGCATGGCGGGAGGGTCAGCCCAGCAAAGGGTGACCTTCAAAGGGGCCTTGCTATCGGAAACGGTCACCCAAAATGCTTCCCGCTCACCCTCTTTTACACCGGTCTCTTCATAGAGATAACTGAAAGCACGCTCTTTCAAGGCCAGGAGCGTCCCACAAAGGTCTAAGCGACCGAAACCCGAAGCCTGTACCGGTTCCAGCGGCCGGGCGCCGTTGATCAAAAGCGCCTTCAATAGCGGCGCCCGGGGGGAGTCCAGCTCCTCCTGTTTCTGCAGATATTCCCGCAGCAGCAAAACCGCTCCGCCGGCAACCGCTGCCGCCATGCTGGTCCCCTCAAGCTGCCGGTACAACCCATCGCCAGCAATCGAGGGCGCCATCCGGGAACTGGGCCCAATTATCCCCGCGCCGGGAGCAACAAGGTCGGGTTTCAGCCTGCCGTCTCCTGCAGGCCCGGAACTGGACAGCGAGGCCACCATGCCACAGTCCGTGTAACCAAAAAGCGGTCGCGGGTTTTGCGTAGCGCCTACCACCAGGGCGTTTTTGCTGTTGGCCTCGTTCGTCAAGGTTTCAGCTTCGGGGCCGCCGTTCCCGGCGCCGAAGACCGGCAGAAAATCGGGATAATAAAAGCAGAAGCGGTCGATCTGGGAGGCGGCCGCCGAGTAACCGTTCCCGCCGCCGCCCCAGCCGTCGATATGCACCCTCACACCAGCGCTGTAAGCCGGCCGGAAGAGGGAAACGAGGTCCGCCGGAAGGTCCGGCTCACCGGCGTCATCGGCGATGGCCTGAAAATAGATGCTGGCACCGGGAGCAATCCCGCGGTAACGTCCCCCGGAAGCGGCTCCTGTCCCGGCGACGATCCCGGCCATATGGGTGCCGTGCCCGGTGGAATCAGCAAGCGGCCCTTCCGCCCAGGACCGCAGCAGCACAACCTTGGGCATCCTGCCCGGCGTACTCTGCAAGTCGGGATGCAGGTCGTGTAGAGTGCCCTTGTCAAGACCGCTGTCTGCAATCCCGACTATCTGTCCGAAGCCGGATAGCCCCTTTGGGCTTACGAATCCCGGCACCCGCGCAGGCGCCGCTCCCGTCACCGCCGCAGCCCGGTCGGAAAGGAAGCGCCGCGGCGTATACGGTTCGATTCGCAACACCGCTGCTTGGGAAGCAAGCCTTGTCAAGGCCCGGGCGGGCAGTGTCACACGTAAGGCAGTGCTTTCAGGATCGTCCAGCCCCTTCAGAACCGCCCCGCCTTCGGCAAGGACGGCATCCGCCACCGCTTTCTTATCCGCCGGAGAGAAAACGATAACATCTAAATGAAGTGTTTCTTCCGCGGAAGCGTGTGACTGCAACTCGGGAGCCACCCGGTTTTCAACCGGATACGGACTGAGCTCGATTTCAGCCGGAATGGACGCAGGAGAAGCGACCCGAACAAGGACGCGGTCTCCGGAGGCATTCTCACCTATGCTGATTCCCGGCAGATCTTGCAACCGGGAGGTCTCCCGGGAATCCACAAAATAAAGGCCAGGGGCAGTCCTGGCGGTTTGTAGACCACCTTTTCCCCCACAACCCTTTTGCGCCCACAGGAACCCTGCCACCAAAAGAAGACTTGCGGCAAAAAAAACCAAAAGCCGTCTCATTTCAACCCTACTTTATCAGAGCCTCGAGTCGGCCGTCTAAGACCCGGTTCCGTAAAGATTATAGTTTTTGCGCTGCAAGCAGTTCAACCGGATAATAATTCGTTATTAGGCAGAAAACACCACCTAAGAATCGCTTGGTTTCCAAATTCATCAGTTCCGCGCGCGCGAGAGGACGTGCAGCATCCCGAGCGCCCTCCCAGTGCCCAGCGCCACGCACGAAACCGGGTCATCCGCCACATGAACCGGCAACCCGGTCTCCTGGGAAATTAGGGTGTCGATCCCGTGCAGGAGCGATCCCCCCCCAGTCATTACAATCCCCTTGTCCACGATATCGGCGGAAAGTTCCGGCGGGGTCCGCTCCAAAACTCCCTTTACCGCACTCACGATGTACTCGAGCGGCTCGCGGACGGCTTCCCACACCTGCCTGCTGTTCACTGAAACCGAACGGGGCAGGCCGGTTACCAGGTCGCGCCCACGGATGCTGGCCGTCCGGTCGGTGCTGTTTGCCGGGTAAGCCGTGCCGATGTCGATCTTAAGCTCCTCCGCCGAACGCTCACCGATAATCATGTTAAACTCGCGCCTGATATACCGCACAATCGCCTCGTCAAGCTTGTCGCCACCTACCCGGGTAGAAGTAGAACAGACAATGCCGCCGAGCGACAGAACCGCTATATCGGTCGTCCCCCCACCGATATCTATCACCATTGAACCGCTGGCGTCACTGACATCTATACCCGCACCCAGCGCCGCCGCCATCGGCTCTTCAATCAGAAAAGCCTGGCGCGCACCGGCCTGGAGCGCCGCCTGCCGGACCGCCCGCTCCTCCACGCTGGTTACGCCCGTCGGGATGCAGACCATCACCCGGGGCCGCCTGAAAACTCTCCGGCATCCACATTTATCGATAAAGTAGCGCAGCATCCTCTCCGTGACGTCATAATCCGCGATCACTCCCTCCTTCAGCGGGCGCACCGCGACGATGTTCCCCGGCGTCCGCCCCAACATCCGCCGCGCCTCTTCCCCTACGGAGATAACCTTGTTATCGTCACGGTTTATCGCAACCACTGAGGGTTCCTTAAGGATGATCCCTTTGCCCTTGGCAAAAACCAGCACCGTCGCTGTCCCGAGGTCGATGCCGATATCCGGCGCTAAACCTAACATCTGTGTCCCTCCTATGGTTTGTAGAGGCCTGTCCGGAGGTGATACACAAACTGAGGTTTAACGAACAGGCGCGAAAAAAACAGTTCCTCAGCGATGCAGATGTTAAGGTATATTCTACATTTTTTGGGGGAAGTCCTTTAGCCGCAGCAAATTTTTACCCTGTCTCTTTGTATTTCCTTCTGGTAGCCTCTCCTCCACGCAGATGCCGTTCGGCTTTGTTTATGTTTAATACGGCCCTTACCTGCTGCGCCAGCTTCTTATTCAGCGAAGGCAGGCGCTCCGTCATGTCTTTGTGCACCGTACTCTTGGAAACGTTAAAGACCTGCGCCGCCTGCCGCACCGTGGACTGGGTCTCAAGGATATACATACAGATGTCAAGCACCCGCCGCTGGATGTAATCCTGCATCACCCTACCCCCGCTTCCCCATCTGCTACTCTTAATCTATATGCCTTGGAAAAGGAACGAATGCTTGTTCAAAGGCATTTTTCGCCATCTTTCGGGTTTGACGGTCTTGAAAAGCGGGTAGTCTGGAGACAAGCGGCAACCTTTGGGCAGATGCAGTAATTTAGTATGGTGTCCCCGTAATTAGGCTAATACCTCACGATCTTAACCCCGGTGAAATAGTGTTTAAGTATCTGCCTGAAGTCGTACCCGTGCTCTGCCATTCCTTTGGCGCCGTACTGGCAAAGACCCACACCGTGGCCGTGACCCACCGTGGTAAACGTAACACGATCCCCGTTTATCGTCCAGGTAAGCCTGGTAGATTTAAGGTTCAAGCGTTCCCGCACCAGGGTTGCGGGAAATGACCTCCCGTTTACCACTATCTCTCTCGCCCTGCCGGTTGCGGTCTTGTCCGCAAGGGTAATGCGAAGCCCCTTATTGGCACTGGATGTTGCAGCCGTCACCCCCTGTACCAAGAACAGGGCCTTTTGTACTTCAGCTACCGAAAACGAGCGGGTTTCCACTACCTTCGGATAGCAGTCGTAAGGACACGGTACGCTTTTCAGGTAGGGCACATCGACCTGCCATACATCACCGGCGTTTTCTGTGCGGCCGCCGCAAGAGGCGTGGTAGACAGGGTCGATCAACTGTCCGTTATACGTGATCACAAACCCGGCGGTTTCGCGGACGGCCTGCCTTACCTTGAAATAATGCCGGTAATAGCCGAGCACGCCCCACTTTCGCTTTAGTTCCACTCGGCTAAGATAGGCCTGCCCGTGCCGCGGGTCGTCGCAGATGTCCGCCCCCGGATGCGGGTTGTTTGATACACCGCCCGCGAGAATCCGTCGCAAGATGTAGGTGCGCGCCGCCACCGCCTGCGCCTTTAGGGCCTCGAGCGGGAATAAAGCGGGCATCTCTGCAGCAACCACGCCCACGACATACTCCTCTAAGGGGAGAACCTCCACCTCGCCGGTGGCGTGCCGGTATACCCGGACGTACTCTCCCGCAGGACGAATCTCGACCCTTTCCTTGACACGGGGATTCAGTTCAAGCCCTACCCCAATAACAAGCGCCGCCAGCAATAGACCCAACCCGGTCAAGATGCGCACAGGGCTGTAATACCTCCTTCCTTATAGATGATACGCTTGCCCAAAATCATTATTTCCAGTTAAATGGGAACTAAACAGGCGGTGTTTTAAAATAAGCCGAAGGCTCTACGTCTCAAATGAATTCAGAATGATCACACAAAGAACACAAAGACTCAAAGAATAATAGAAACGGAGAAAGATCACCGGGGAATAGAATTAAAAGACAAAAAAAAGCCGCGTACTGCGGCTGTAAGCAATAACGCTGATTCTCTTTACCTTCAGGGACTATCTCGCCTGGACCTTTTTCTGGCCGGCTTCCTCTTTCCGGGCCATAATCGCGTCGGCCACCCTGCTCCATTCCTCCGCACGCCGGTCTAAATAGGCGG
>DTYU01000245.1 GCA_012961725.1 Desulfotomaculum sp. | reverse complement strand
TTGCTTCGGGGAACTTCAGAGACGCCCGGATTATCCTTCATCTTTAAAAATTAAGTATGGTGTCCCCGAAAATACACGAAAATACAACGAATACTTCCGACCTCCTGCCTCTCTCCTCCGATCACGGCAGCCAGCCGCCGTCAACGCACAACACCTGGCCGTTTACGTAAGCGGCGGCCGGAGAGGCCAAGAAAACGCAGGCCGCCGCGATCTCCTCGGCTCTGCCTAAGCGGCCGGCGGGAACGGACTGCGCTAAGGCCGCGACTTCTTCAGGCGTCAGTTCTTCGCGGAGCATGCAAGTGTCAACCGGTCCGGGGGCGACGGCGTTGACGGTGATCCCTGCACTCCCCACCTCCCGGGCTAAGGACTTGGTAAAGGCGATGAGTCCTCCTTTGGCGGCGGCGTAAGCGGCCTCGTAAGCGGCACCGGTAAGGCCGAATACGGAGGCGACGTTGATTATGCGGCCCCAGCGCCGGCGGGTCATTCCCGGAAGCACCCGCCGGCAGCAGTAAAAAGCGCCCGAAAGGTTGACGGCGATCAGCTTTTCCCATTCGCCGTCGCTCGTTTCCGTCACCAGGCGGCGGAGGGCGACGCCGGCATTGTTCACTAAGATCTCTACCGGACCTAAGGTCTCTTCAACCGCCGCGAACAGTTTTGCGACGGCCTCCGGTCCGGCGACGTCGGCCTGGAAGGCGGCGGCGTTCACACCGTGCCCTGCGCAGTTGCGCGCTAAGGCTTCCGCTTCCTGCGCCGACCTTCGGTAGTTTACGGCAACGCTGGCGCCGTGCCTGGCCATCTCGAGGGCGACGGCGGCCCCGATGCCCCGGCTGGCGCCTGTCACCAGCGCCACCTTTCCGGTTAACAGTTTATCCGAAATCAGGATGATGCCTCCGCTTTAGAACTCTCCAACCAAAAGCATACCATCATTTTCACGGGATGCAAGTTCAGGCGGGTTTTTCGTCATAAGCGGCGGAGCAGGATTTTTGGCCACCCATTTATACCCATTTCAGCCGTATTGGCAAAGAGGCCGCAGCAATTGGGTTATTTAAGCGAAATGCCGGCGGAGTACCAGGTTATTGACAGACCCGCAGTTTTACGTTATTATATTCATAACTGAACAAATCGCTGAGTTCTCGATGGAGAGAAGCGGGGGAACCGATTTTTGGGGTGAATCCCGTTTTGGTTGTGGGTCGGTGGTCAATTTGGTTTGACGTTAGCTTGACCCAAAATCCCAACCACCAACCACCAAACGGGTAGGGTTAGCTTTCGACCCGAACCCGTCAGCTAACCTCGTAAGCGTGGAAAGAGATTTTGCCGCGCCTGCGGCAAGGGATGAGATTCTGCGCGCTCCGGAGAGGACTCTGGAGCATTTTTGTTGGGGGATGTATTGGGGTGAGCATGCCCGGTTTTATCGATACCGATATCCTAACGCCCGAAGAAAAGCGGATGGTAGCGCTTGAGCGGGCAGCGGAGCTGAAGGACCGGATTGCTGATTACTTAGCTGTCCGCGACTCGATACCCTCCGGTTTTGGTCTGGCCGACAGGATTGCGGTCTGCAAGGGCAGGGTAATCAGTGTTTTAGGCGCAACCGCTGCCGACTGGGAGGACTGGCGCTGGCAGATGCGCAACCGGATCAGCAGTATCGAGTTGCTTGCACAGGCAACGGACGTACCGGCAGCGGATCTTGATGAAATAAACAGGGTGGCCGAACGGTATCGCTGGGCGGTTTCTCCCTACTACGCCGCGCTTTGTGCTGCAGCGGGCCCCGGCAGCGCGGTCTGGCGCCAGGCCGTACCTTCGCCGGAAGAGCTGCGGGACTGCGGCGGCAGCCTCGATCCGATGGCGGAGGAGCTTACTTCACCCGCGCCCGGAATCACCCGGCGCTACCCCGACCGCCTGATCATAAACGTCACTAACATCTGCGCGATGTATTGCCGCCACTGCCAGCGGCGGCGCAACATCGGTGAGGTTGACCGGCACCAACCGCGCTGGGTGCTGCAAGCAGCCTTAGATTACATCCGGGCGAATCCCGAGATCAGGGACGTGCTGGTGACCGGCGGGGACGCCCTGCTGTTGTCCGACAAGGAAATCGATTGGATATTAGGAGAACTGGACGCCATTCCTCACGTAGAGGTCAAGCGTTTAGGTACCCGGACCCCGGTCACGCTGCCGCAGCGGATAACCGAAGAGTTGTGCACCGTGCTGTCCAAGTACCCGCCGGTTTATATCAACACGCAGTTCAACCACCCCCTGGAGGTCACCGAGGAGGCGGCGCGCGCCTGCGACCGTTTGGTCCGGGCCGGGGTCGTTTTAGGGAACCAGGCCGTACTCTTGAGGAATGTGAACAACGACCCCTTCGTGATGCGTAAACTGAACCAGGAGCTGCTGAAGATCCGGGTACGGCCCTATTATCTTTTTCATGCGAAGGACGTCCGGGGCACCGGGCACTTCGTCACCTCGGTGGAAGAAGGCCTGCATATCATGGATCAGTTGCGCGGTTACACCTCCGGCATGGCCGTTCCGACTTATATCATCAATGCTCCCGGCGGGTACGGGAAGACTCCGGTGACGCCCGCCTATCTCTTAGATAAAAAACCCGGCAGGATCACGCTGCGCACCTGGGAGAAGCGGATCATCGCGTACCCGGTCAAGGTCGGAGCCAAAGAGGAAAAGGCGTAAAGACCGTCCGCTTGTGATGATGCTATGATTTTTACATATTAAGTCTAAAAGCTGTATAATTAACAAGAAATTTATGTAAAAAGAAAGGGTGATCTAAAGTTGCGCTAGTTGCACTGCCCGCTCTGCCATACAAAAATGAAAGAAATTTTTGATATTTTTGAGTGATTAAAAGCAGGAAACCTTACCGGGTTCGGTCGAATAGAATTAATATAACCACATCCGGGAGGTGAGGCAGTTGATACCCGTCAAGGTTAAGGAGATTGCTTTCGACGTGGCGATGAACCCCGTACTTCTGCTTTCCGACGAAAGGGAAGACCGGATGCTCCCGATTTGGATCGGTCCGTTTGAGGCACACTCAATCGCTTTGGCACTGGAAGGTACGACTCTTGGCCGGCCGCTTACCCACGACCTGCTTAAATCGATTTGCGAGCGGGCCGGCGCCAGGGTGGCAAGCGTCATAATCAGCGACGTGCGTGACGGCACTTATTATGCGGAGCTGCACCTGAAGATCAACAATGAAGAGATTGTAATAGACTCAAGACCCAGTGACGCTGTCGCGCTTGCGCTCAGGACCGTGACCCCGATATTCATCAGTGAAAAGGTGGCGGGTTTCGCGCTTGCGCCGGAGGAGCTCTACAGCCAGGACTCGCCGGAAGAAGCACGAATCCAAAGGATTCCGGAAGAAAAGAAGTTGCACTAATAGCAGCGGGGCTTTGGAACCCCGCTTTTTCTTTGTAAGGAGCGCTTGCCGCTTTGCCTGGCGGCAGGCGTTTTTTGTATGCTTCGTGACAACCTCCGCCGCAGATTAGACGAATTTAAATAAAATTCCGCCACGGCTCCAAAATTAACAATTTAGCCACTCAACTACTCAAACCATTTAACTACTCAACCACTCATTCTGTTTTCGTTTCCTTAGAATAAGAACTGAAGAGGTTGCAAAAGAATAACTTTTGGGAAACACCCGTATCCCGAAACTTTTCCGGGAGGTAAAAAAGTGTGCCGCGTGATCCCAAGAAAAAGCCCCTGACGGTAGACCAGAAACGGTACACCGAAATGGTTCGCGACCTGGTTCCGCGGCCGCCCTATCTGAAGAACGCCCTTTTGGCTTATCTTTTTGGCGGTCTCATAGCCGTCGCAGGGCAGTTCTTCACCGATTTTTACCGGTTGGCCCTGAAGGTGTCGGAGAAAGAGGCAGGGAACCCGGCGGTGGCAACGATGATCTTTGTCGGCGCGCTCTTGACGGGTTTGGGGGTTTTCGACAAGATTGCGAGATATGCGGGGGCTGGTCTTTCAGTACCTGTGACGGGGTTCGCCAATTCCATAGTTTCGGCGGCGCTTGAGTTCAAAAGAGAAGGACTGGTTTTCGGAATCGGCAGCAAGATGTTCATGCTTGCGGGCTCGGTAATAACTTTCGGCGTGGTGACTGCGTTTTTTGTGGGGTTGATTTACGCCTTATTCGTCTTATAGAAGCGGGGTAGTTGCCGTGGGCGCGAAGCGAGCAGGCAAGCAGACTTACAAGCCGGATAGCCCTCCGGTTATCATCGGTGCCGCAGCGGTGGTCGGGCCTTTTGAGGGGCAGGGGCCGCTTAAGGACTATTTTGACCACGCCTATACCGATATTATGGCGGGGGAGCGGACCTTTGAGGCGGCTGAGCGGGAGATGCTGCTCAACGCCTGTTTTACCTGCTTGAACAACACCAATAAGACGGCGAAGGATATGGACTTTTTCTTGGCCGGAGACCTGCTCAACCAGACGATCACCTCCGGTTTTTCCGCCTTGGAACTCTCAATCCCTTATTTCGGGATCTACGGCGCCTGTGCGACATCGGCGGAAGGCCTCGCGCTGGCCGCGATGCTGGTAGACGGGGGCTTTGCCTCCTTCGTGCTTACGGGTACGAGCAGCCACAACGCCTCCGCGGAAAGACAGTACCGGTATCCCACCGAGTACGGCTTCTCCCGGAAGCCGCACATGCAATGGACGGTGACCGGCGCCGGCGCCGCCATTGTGGCCCGTGACGGCGAGGGCCCGCGAATCACTGCGGTGACCGTGGGCAAGGTTTGTGACCTCGGGATAAAGGATCCCCTGAACTTGGGGGCGGCGATGGCGCCAGCCGCTGCGGATACTATGGTGCGCCACTTCGCAGATACGGGCCGCGGCCCGGATTACTATGACTTGATTCTCACCGGAGATTTAGGCAAGTTCGGGCATACGCTCGCCATAAAAACAGCCGTTTCCAAAGGTGGGTTTGACCTGTCGAAAAACTGCCGGGACTGCGGACTGATGATCTACGACACTGAAACGCAGGACGTTCACGCGGGCGGCAGCGGGTGTGCCGCGTCAGCCGTCGTTGCATATGGCTACCTTTATAAGAAGCTTATGCGCGGTGAGTTAAGGCGCATTCTCCTTGTCGCCACAGGTGCGCTGCACAGTCCGGTGTCATGTTTTCAAGGCAACAGCATTCCCGCCATCGCGCACGCCGTGAGTATTGAAATGATATAACGGGGGCAATCTCTTATGGAGTGGCAGACGTATCTTTTCGCCTTTTTGGTTGGCGGGGCCATCAGCATGCTCGGGCAGTTGATCTTGGATTTCACCAACTTTACTTTAGGCCATGTGCTCACTGGGTTCGTCGTGGCGGGAGGCATCTTGGGGGGGCTCGGCGTGTATGAGAAGCTGATCAGCTTCGCGGGGGCCGGGGCCACAATGCCGATATCAAGCTTCGGTAGTGCGCTTGTCCAGGGGGCGATCGAAGAGGCTCAGCGTTCTGGCTTCATCGGCGTGCTGACGGGAATGTTTGAACTGACAAGCACGGGCATTACAGCGGCCATCGTGTTTGGGTTTCTGGCGGCGGTTATCTTCAACCCGAAAGGGTAGGAAAAAGCTTATCGCCGCGCCCATTTATAGAAGCACTATTTTTCAGGAAGACCCTCTATGTCAATATGTGACCCGCATGAGA
>DTYU01000244.1 GCA_012961725.1 Desulfotomaculum sp. | reverse complement strand
TTCTGCTACCAACATTTAACTGGGGGATCCCTTGGAAGGAGGCCGCCAGCTCAGACCGTTCGTCCACCAGGCCGACGGTCACCCCTGGAAAACCGAGGGCGGGCACCCCGTCGGAAAGCTGCCGGATCAGGTCCCTCAGAAACGTGGTCTTGCCCGCGCGGGGCGGCGAAATGATAAGCGTATGGCAGACCCGGGGAGGCGATCCCGTAATGACGAAAGGAACTACGCCACCAGCAGCGCCCAGTACCTCGCGCGCCACCCGGAGGTTAATGCCGCTGATGTATTTCAGGGTACGTATGCGACCGTTATCTAACACAGCCCTTCCGGTCAAACCGAGCCGGTGACCGCCTTGAAGCGTAATGTAACCGCCGCGCAGTTCCTCTTCAAAGGCGTAGAGCGAGGCCCCGCTGGCAGCGTTCAGCACTTTGTTTATCTCTTCGAGCGTAACCTGATAAGCCCCGTCGGGACGCTTCAGCAGGGATCCGCTCGGGGACACGAAAAAATCCTCCTGCGCCAGCCGCACAAGCAGCGGTCTTTCGCCTTTAAGCCTCACTTCCTCCACCTCATTCCATACCGGAAGCTGCCCGAGGAGCCTGCTGAGCGGCGGCGGAAACAAACGAAGCAGTCTTTCCTCCAAACAAAGCTCCTTAACAGCCACGGGTTTGTCCCCCTTGAAATAAAGCTATGCGAAGGGTTGGCGAATATGCCAGTCAACTGACTAAGCTCTTAAATAAAAGAGGGCTCCTTTTGCAGGAACCCTCGTACCAATATCCTTATGGTAAGCTGGCTACAGAGCGTCCGTATTCGGGTCTGCCGTATCCGGTCCGCCGAAAGGCCCGCTCTCAACCCGCTCACCCCGATCAACTGCCGGCTGACCGGCAGACTCGCGCGGTACCGGATAGTCCTCCGCCATATCATCCGCTTTATCCTCCGCGCCGAAAACCAATCGCTCAACGGCATAGAGATCTTCATCCAGCGCCTGGATGTAATCCTCCATGTCATCCTGCACCGCCCGCAGCTCATCAAGCCTTTCTGCAAAATCCTTAAAGACCTCTGCCATCTCAGCTACCAGCCGCGTCTCCCTTGAGTCGCCGTCGGTCCCGAGACCCGAAAGCAACCCCTTGACATAAGCCACTTGCGCGCGCATGTTGGCCACCTTTGCCACCTCTATATTAGCCTTCGTTTTTCTATCCTGCCCCATTGCAAAAAGGCCTATGCCCTTTTCAGGTACTTTCCGCTCCGCGTGTCGACCTGAATGACGTCGCCCTCCTCCACAAAGAGCGGCACCTGAACCACAAGTCCGGTCTCAAGCTTGGCGGGCTTAGAGGCCCCGGCGGCGGTATCCCCCCTGACACCAGGAGTGGTCTCCACCACCTGGAGCTCAACGGTATGCGGCAGTTCGACACCGAGCACCTTTCCTTGGTAGGTGAGTACCGAAATCTCAATGTTTTCTTTAAGGTACTTCACACCGTCCCCCAACTCCTCCGGCCCCAAAACGAGTTGATCAAAACTTTCCATATCCATGAAATAGTAACTGGTACCGTCATAGTAAAGATATTGCGCCGGGCGCCGGTCAAGGTGCGCCCGCGGCACCTTCTCGCCGGCGCTGAACGTCCGTTCCATCACCGTGCCGGTGCGCAGGTTCCTGAGTTTCGAACGGACGAATGGTGCGCCCTTCCCCGGCTTGACGTGCAGAAACTCGAGCACCTGGTAGACGTCGCCGTCCAGTTCGATCGTCAGGCCGGTGCGAAAATCGTTGGTAGAGATCAAGCCTCTCTTCCTCCCTCAAAAATTTCGGGGACACCATACTAAATTATTATACGACCGACAATTTCTCCAGGTCCAATACAATATAATGCCCAGCCTAATAACAGCATTAAACCAGAACGAATTAATGCATGTTTTAAAACAGCTTTATCAGTACTACCTTTTCTCAATCTGTTTCGTTCAGAAAATGGAATTGCGACGCCAACAATAAACATAAAGTAAGGTTGCACTAAATCCCAAAAATGAAGTCCATGCCATTTGTGGTGA
>DTYU01000243.1 GCA_012961725.1 Desulfotomaculum sp. | reverse complement strand
TAAAACCGCCTCCGGGCTAATTCCGCTCCTTCCCGGATGTTTATTGCCGGCGGCGGGCGGATATGCGGGAAAGTTGACACGGTGCGGCGGGCCGGGGAAGATTATTGGTATAAAATGACCGGTACGGCTGCTGCAAAGCGGCTTTTTAGAACTTGCGCCTGAAGAGCAACTGGTGTTTGCGGGAAACGGCCTTAGGCCTTTGGGGATAGGATTTAGGATCGGTTCGAGGTTCGAAGTTCGAGGTTGCCGAAAACGGCCTTTGGCCTTATTCCAGCCTACGGGATTCGGAGGTCAGAATAATAATTTAGTATTGTGTCCCCGTAATTTCGCCCGTAATTTCGTAATTTCTTGGCGTCTTGGCGGTTGATCTATTTTCAAAGTAGGAGGATGCGAGTGTCTTGGACGGGAAGAAGACACTGCCTAAGGCCTATAACCCTGAAGCCGTCGAAGAGAAGTGGTACCGTTTCTGGGAAGAAGGAGGGTATTTCAGGGCCTGGGCTGACCCTGCAAAGACGCCGTTTTGCATTGTGATGCCGCCGCCGAACGTGACGGGTGAGCTGCACATGGGGCACGCGCTGGACAACACCCTCCAGGATGTGCTCACCCGCTGGCGGCGGATGCAGGGGTACGCCGTCCTTTGGCTCCCCGGAACCGACCACGCAGGGATTGCCACGCAGGCGCGGGTGGAGGCGATGCTGGCAAAGGAGGGACTGTTCCGCCTTGACTTGGGACGGGAGAGGTTCCTCAAACGGGTCTGGGCCTGGAAGGAGAAATACGGCGGCCTTATAACCTTGCAGCTCCGGCGCCTGGGGGCGTCCTGCGACTGGGACCGCGAGCGGTTTACGATGGACGAGGGCTGTTCGGAAGCGGTGAAAGAGGTCTTCCTCCGCCTTTACGAGCGGGGTCTCATTTACCGGGACGACTACATCGTCAACTGGTGCCCGCATTGCCGGACGGTGATTTCCGATATCGAGGTTGAGCACCAGGAGACGGCGGGGCACCTCTACTACATCAAGTACCCCTTCAAGGATGGCAGTGGTCATGTGTTGATTGCGACCACCCGCCCGGAGACGATGTTGGGGGATACGGCAGTGGCGGTGAATCCGGCGGATGAACGGTACCGGGATCTCCTCGGCAAAAGGCTGATTCTCCCGCTGGTGAAGCGGGAGCTGCCGGTTATTGCCGACGACCACGTGGAGATAGGGTTCGGGACGGGGGCGCTCAAAGTAACCCCGGCGCACGACCCGTACGACTTTGAGATCGGGCGCCGGCATAACCTGCCGTCTGTGCAGGTGATCGGGCCGGACGGCCGCGTGACGGCGGAGGCCGGTGGGCGCTACGCCGGGCTTGACCGGTGGGAGTGCAGGAAGCTTGTGGTGGAGGATCTCCAGCGGGAGGGCCTCCTGACAAGGATCGAAGACCTGAGCCACGCGGTCGGCCGCTGCTACCGGTGCGATACGGTGGTCGAGCCGACGGTCTCGAAACAGTGGTTCGTCCGAATGAGACCCCTGGCCGAGCCGGCGATCCGTGCGGTGGAAAAGAGGCAGGTTGTTTTTATACCGGAGCGTTTTACGAAGATATACCTGAACTGGCTCGGGCAGATCCGCGACTGGTGTATCTCGCGCCAGTTGTGGTGGGGACACCGCATCCCGGTCTGGCACTGCCCTGACTGCGGCGGGAGCACCGCTTCGCGGGATCAGGTGCAAAGGTGCCCGCGCTGCGGCTCGGCCCGGGTGGAGCAGGACCCCGACGTGTTAGACACCTGGTTTTCCTCGGCGCTGTGGCCCTTCTCCACGCTCGGCTGGCCGAAAGAAACCGCAGATCTGAGGTACTTCTACCCCACATCGGTGCTGGTCACCGGGCGGGATATCATCTTCTTCTGGGTCGCGCGGATGATCTTTATGGCGCTCGATTTCATGAAAGAGGTGCCTTTCCGCGAGGTCTTCATCCACGGGCTGGTGCTTGACGCCCTTGGGCGCAAGATGTCGAAGTCCTTGGGCAACGGCGTCGACCCGATCGAGGTTATTGAGAGCCACGGTGCTGACAGCCTGAGATTCATGCTGATAACGGGAAATACTCCGGGCAACGACCTGCGCTTCCACTTCGAAAAGTTGGACGGAGCGCGAAACTTTATCAACAAACTCTGGAACGCTTCGCGGTTCGCCTTAATGAATCTGGGAGACGACAGGGCGGTGAGGCAGGTCGATGGTGCGGCGTACGAGCTTGCGGACCGCTGGATTTTAAGCCGCTACGGCGAGGCCGTGCGGAAGACCACGGAGTATCTCGAGCGCTACGAACTGGGCGAGGCTGCGGGCGTGCTGTACGACTTCGTTTGGGATGAGTTCTGTGACTGGTACATTGAGTTGGTGAAGCCCCGGCTGTACAGGGGTACACCCCGGGAAGCGGCGGCGGCCCGCACGGTGCTGCGCAAGGTGCTGGGTGGGACGCTAAGGCTGCTGCACCCCTTTGTCCCGTTTGTCACTGAAGAGATCTGGCACCGCCTTGAACCCGGTGCCGCTCCGTTGATCGCTCAGTCCTGGCCGCAGGAGGAGCCGGAACTCGCAGACCCCGCTGCCGAAGAGGAAATGGCGGTCCTCATGGAGATCGTCCGGTCTGTGCGCCACATCCGGGCAGAGATGAAGGTGCAGCCGAGACGCCGGGCGGCGGTGGTTTTAGTGGCGCCTGAAGAAAAGGTGCGGCGGGTGATTGAGGAGAATAGGGAGTACATTGAAGAGCTTGTCACCGGTACGGTTTCCGTTACGCGTGATCCGGCGGCGAAACCGGCGCAGGCTGCGCACGCGGTTGCGGCAGGGGTGGAGATATTCGTTCCCCTCGGCGGCCTGATCGATATCGACAAGGAGCAGGCGAGGCTCCTCAAGGAAGTAGATGCGGTGTTAAAGGAACTGAGCCGGGTGGAAGGAAAACTCCGGAACAGCGGGTTTCTGTCCAAAGCACCGGCGGAGGTGGTCGCCAAGGAGCGCGAAAGGCAGGCGGAACTCTACAAGAAGCGGGAGGCGCTTGAGGAGCGGCTGAGGATGCTGGGGTAGTCAAGGTCTGGTTAGTGTAAAGTTACTGTAGGAATATTGCAGGAGCTAAGGGAGGGAGTAAAGAAGAGAGACCTCACCGTCCATGC
>DTYU01000242.1 GCA_012961725.1 Desulfotomaculum sp. | reverse complement strand
CAGGCCGGTGCCGTGCCACAGCGAGGGTCTGGTTTACCTCAACCATTTTTTCTGCAGGATAATGCAGGCCTATGCGCACCCATAGTTCTCGGTCAAGTGACTGGTGGAAAGTTTCGTCCACCCCGCCTGCTGTTTGGATAACTTCATGCTTTAAAAAAACCGCAGGCTGACCCGGTACAAGTCCTCCGAGTAATAACCGCTCCGGCGAGAGACTACGGGAGGATTTAAGATATAATGGGGTTCCGTTAATGTCTACAATAAAACAGGACCCTATTAGTGCTACTATTTCTCTATTTTTAACGAAGAGGTCAGCTACCTTAGAGAACGCACCTGCTGTGTAAAAATCATCCGAATTCAGCCAGGCCAATATTTCTACAGTAGCGCGCTGGAATCCCTTATTAATTGCGTGGCTCTGTCCCCGGTCCGGTTCGCTTACCCAGTAGGCCAGCCACTTTTCATATTTCCGGATAATCTCTACTGTGCCGTCGGTGCTGCCGCCGTCAATGATGATGTATTCAAGATCCGGGTAGCCCTGCAGCAGCACCGAACGGATCGTCTCTTCGATGAACTGCCCTTGGTTATATGATGGCGTAACGATACTTACCGGGGCCAGGGACGGCCGTCAGGCATGGTATCAGGAAGTTGCGGACTTTCTTCCGTCCATGGCCAGCCGGTCTTGCCCTGCGGGGGGGCGGGAGTTCATGTAAACTTGGAGAGCGCATGGTCAGTGAAGCAGCTCAAACTTTCTGGCGCTTGGCCACCGGGTAATCAACTCTTGCGCGAAAGCTCGTGAAAAAGCGCCACCAAACGCTCAGCTAAGCGCTTTAGGCTGTGGTGACTTACAACGTTTTCCCGGAGAACCAGTCCGATCCGCTCCCTCTCCTCCGGCGGCGCCGCTAAGAGCCGGCAGAGCTTCTCTGCCAAGTCTGCGGCATCGCCGTGGCGAAAGAGGAGCCGGTCCGCATATTCACCGAGGGTCTGCTTGAACCCTTCATTGGCAACCAGACACGGCCTACCGCAGCTCATCGCCTCCCAGGCGACCTTGTCCCCGAAACCGGTCGGGGTCAGGTTTACGTGCACGGTCGAGCGCCGGTACCAGGGCGGCAGTTCGGCAGCCGCCACCGGCGGCGCGAAGCGGACGGTCTCCTGAAGCCCAAGCGCATGCGTCAGTTCGCGGAGCGACTGGGCGTACGTTTCTCCCTTGTCGCCTGCGGGTCCGCCGATGACCACGACGCGGAAGGGTTTCCGCCAGCGCTCCCGCAGCCTTGCGGCTGCCTGCAATAGCGTCGGATGGTCCTTCACCGGCGACAGCCTTCCGGCGCAAAGGATGACGGGCGGTTCCTCCGGCGGGGTTCCGTCGGGGGAAAAAAGCTCAGTGTCGATTCCCTGGCCGATGACCGTTAATTTATCATGTTTATAAGGGTATGCCGTTGCCAGGCTTGCCACCATCCGGTTGGAGAGGCGGTGGGCCAGTTTTAGCCGCCGGTTGACGGCGGGATGAGCGTACCAGGTGACGATCGGGATACGCTTGAGCCTCAACACCGGCGCAGCGAGGATGCTGAATTCCGGGATCATGTGTGCGAAACAGGCGTTGACCCGGTTTTTACGAAGGGCGCGGAACAGATGCCGGTAGAACTCCGCCGCGCGGCGGGGCTCGCTGTAGCCCTTTTCTTTTCCTACCGAATGAACCTGCACGTTGTCGGGCACCTCGATCCTGCCGGCCCGCATGGTGATGACGTCGATCGACTCTGCCCGCTTCGCCAGTTCGCGGATCCACCCGGTGGTGAAGCCCAGGATCGGGTCGTCGGCATCGGTGGCCAAGTTGAAAAGCAAGAGGCGCAGCGGGCCTTCTGCGCTGGGGGAGGGGCTTCTCTCAGGAGTTCTCAGGTGTGACACACCCCTTTTCCGTCCGGTCTCGAATTTCGGCTGCCTTTGCAAACAGTTGCCTGTATGCCTGTTGGTAGGCCCCGGGCGAGAAAAACTCCGCCGCAAACGCCCGCGCCCGCTTTCCCATCACTGCTGCTTCCTCCGGGCGGCTAAGCAGCCAAGATAAGCGGTCCGCCAGGGTCTCGGGGTCGCCGGGAGGGACCAAAAACCCGGTCGCACCGTCCTGCACCATATCCGGTATGCCGCCGACAGCGCTGCCGACCACGGGTCTCCCTACGGCCATCGCCTCAAAGACGACTCGTCCGAGCGCCTCAGAGACAGATGGCAGGGCAAAGACGCGGCAGCGGGCCATGTAGCAGGCCAACTCCCGCTGCGTGACCTCCCCCACAAAGCGTATTTTGTCACCGAGACCGAGATCCCCTGCCTTTTGGCGCAGTTCCCGGGCGTATTCCTCGTTCTGCTCCCGCCCTACGATATAAAGCTTTGCCTCAGGATGCTCCCCGGCAACCCTGGCGAAGGCCTCTATCAGGATGTGGATGCCTTTTCCCGGAGTCAGAACCCCGGCGTACAGCACCTCCGGGGCGCCGTTTTCAGCCGGGGTATTCAAAAAAAGATCGATGTCCGTCCATGCGGGGAACTGGACGATCGGCTTTCCGGGCGCCCACCGCGCCAACTGCGCCCCGGTGGAACCGGAGACCGCCCGGAGGATGTCGGCGTGTTTCAGGGCGCAGCGTGCGGTCTGCGCCATCAGTTTGCGGTATATTGACGGCAGCGCTACGCGCCGCTGCAAGAACAGGCTCTCTTCAAAGTCGCCGTGGCTTTCGACGATGAGTGCGACCCGCCGTCTGAAAAGCGCACCTGCCCGCTTGGCAACGGCACCGGCGAAACCCTCGTAAGGGCTTTGGGCTACTATGATGTGGACGCTGTGGCGCAGGATGAGCCAGAGGGCTGCTATCGGCCCCGCGGCAAGCATCAGGAGGTAGCGCAGTACGGGCAGCGGCAGTTGCGGCAGCAGGTAAAACCGCGCGTGCTGGCTGAAGCAGCGGGGTCTTACGTCCTGGGCGAACCCGATGACGTATATCTCACCGAGTTCCGCCAGCAGCCGGAACTTCTTTTCGCTGGTCTCATCAAGCGGCTGGCTGTGCCGCGCGCCGCCAAGGAAACATATTTTT
>DTYU01000241.1 GCA_012961725.1 Desulfotomaculum sp. | reverse complement strand
TACGCAAATTACGGGGACACCATACTAAATTATTAAAAACCCCGCTGGAGCTCAGCCCGCAGTCGCTTCAGGCGTCCGTTAATGCTGGCGTCGATTACACGGTCCCCGATCTTCAAGAGAACGCCGCCAAGTATACCGGGGTCCATGGAAAACTGTACTTCAAGTTCCGCCCCGGTCATTCCGGTGACAGTTTTCAGGATCACGGGCTGCAAATCGCCCGGCAGCGGCAGGGCGGTAACCACCTCTAGCTCCTGCCGCTTTTCCGCCCTGCGGCTCAGGGTGGCGAAAGAGCGGGCGATATATGCAAGGTACTTCTCCCGCCTGTGCATTACCAGCACGCTCAGAAACTGGAGCACCAAAGGTGATAGCCGGTCTTTGAAGATCGCCTCCACAGCCGCCTTCTTTCGGCCTGCCGGAAGGCGGGCATGCCACAAAGTGCGCAGTTCCGGCAGGCGCTGGAGCGCCCGGGCCAGGCAGGAAAGCTCCAGCCGGACCCTGCCGACCCGGTCCCGGCGCTGGGCGGCCGCAAAGAGGGCCCGGCTGTACCGCAATGCCGCTTTTAGGTCAGACACGTTGCCGGCCGGCCTCCTCCACAGCCTCCTGCACCAGGCGAAAGTGTTGCTCGCGGTCTATCACTGCCCCGGCGACCTTTGCGGCTGCCAAAAAGACCAGGTCTGTCAGTTCCGCCCGCAGGGCGCTGCGCGCCTCTTCCTTCTCCCGCTCGATCTCCAGGACGGCCCGCGCCCTAAAACTTTCGCAGTCGGCGCGCGCCCGTGCCAAGATTTCCCGCGCGCGGTTCTCGGCTTCGGTCTGGGCGCGTGCCGCTATCGCCCGCGCCTGCTCCCGGGCTTCCGAGAGCACCTCCTGCCGGCGTCTGAACAGGGCCTCCGCTTTGCTCCTTTCCCTTTCAGCGGCCGCGATCTGTTCCGCCACAAACCGCCGCCGGTCGTCAAGGACCCTGAGCAGCGGCCGGTACGCAAAGAGCCGGAGGAGGAGAAGCAGCAGGAGGAAGTGAAACACCTGAGCGGCCAGTGTGGCGTTGAAGTCTAAGTCCAGCAGCGATCACCTCCGTAATAATCGTTTGAGCTTATACAAGACCGCCGCTCGGCTACCGGATGTAGCCCAGCAGCAAGAATGCGATAACAATGGCGATCAGCGGCACCGTTTCAATAAGGCCTACTGAAATCAGCATTAAGGTCAGCAGCCGTCCGCGCAGTTCCGGCTGGCGGGCGATCCCCTCGATGGCCTTGCTCGTGGCGATTCCGTTGCCGATGGCTGCACCGGTAGCCGCCAGCCCCGCCGCGATTGCCATGCCGACGGCGGAGGCAGCGCTTAGATCCATTCTTCGATCATCCCTCCTGAGAGGCCGCCATAGAGATGTAGGCGATGCTGAGAATCGTAAACACAAAAGCCTGGATCAAGGATACAAAAACCCCGAATCCCAGCCAAAGCACCGAGGCCAAAAAACCGCCCGCCAGCTCGGCGAGACCAGTGATGAGACCCAGCAGCGCAAGAATCATGATCTCCTTCCCCTTCATGTTTCCGAAGAGCCGGAAGGCCAGGGTCACCGGCTTAGCTGCTTCCTCAATCAGCCTAACCGGCAGAAAGAACGGATAGGGTCGTAGAAAATCCTTGAGATACTCGCCGCGGCGGCAGCGCAGCGCCCAGGCGTGGAGGTGTACGAAGGTGACTCCGGCCAGCGCAAAGGCGGTCTGGTGGTCGGCGGTGGGTGCGGAAAGGGTCGGCACGATGCCCATAAGGTTGGCCGCGGTGATGAAAAACAAGAAGGTCAATGCCAGTGCCAAAACGCCTTCACCCCGGCGCGGCTCCATCGAGTCCCTGATTAAATCACGCATAAAATCAATGGCTATTTCAAACAGGGCCGCCAGGCGTCCCGGCCGGGAAAGGTGGGCGCTGCGGGCCGCCGCCAACGCCACTGCCAAAACCACGGCCATGGTCACCCAGGTAAAGATGAGCGTGCG
>DTYU01000240.1 GCA_012961725.1 Desulfotomaculum sp. | reverse complement strand
GTGGGACTTGAACCCACACGGTATTCACCATACGCCCCTCAAACGTACGCGTCTGCCAGTTCCGCCACTCCGACTTTTTCGTGCAAAGTTTATTATATACTTTTCTTCGGCTTTGCGCAAGCATTTGTATAGAGGCCGTTGGGTTGAGGCCGGTGATGGATTGAAGGCGAAAAGTCCGGTTTGACTCTGCTTGCTGGCGGGCATGAGTAGAAGAGCGCACTTAATCGGCGAAGGAAGAAACCCTGCCTCGCAATGAAAAGGCAGGGTTTCAGTTAACAGGACGTGCTCTTTGTTCAGTGATGAAACAACAGCAGGAATACAAGCAGCAAGAGCAGCAAAATCAGCCAGACGGGTATGTGACTTCCGTAATGCGGCGGCCTTAGAGACGATTCCGGCATAAAAAACCCCCTCCTTTAATCCAGGCCAAAGCTATGGCTTTAATACCAAATGTATTCATTGGAACCAAAAAGTGTTCGGAGGCCCTAATAAGGACACACAAACAAGGCCATAAGCAGTACAACCTCCAAATCTAAAGCAAGGAGGCGATTTGGCGAAAATATCTAATGGGAAAATCAGAAGGCTGTTTCCCTGACAGCGGGATCTGAAAGGAACAAAAGTGCATGAGTGTCCGCCGGAAGGTCCTGATTCTTTTCGGGATTATGTTTATCTGTCTTACGCTTTCGGGAGCGGTGCTGCACCGGATGGTTCTAACTGGCTTTACGGCTTACGGCCAGGCGGCATTGTACTTCCTGTTTGCTTTCTTGGTTTACGCAAGTCTTGCCTTAATCCTGTCGACCCTGTTTGCGCTGGAGCGGCTCGTGCTCTCCCGGATAGTCCGGCTCAGCAAAGAGGTCGGTGATATCGGCGCGCGCGGGGATCTCGCGGCGCGCGTATCGGTGCAAGGGGCCGACGAACTGGCGGGGTTGGCGCGGGAGATCAACGGGATGCTCGCGGGGCTGGAGAATTCGAAGCAGGTCAAAGAAAGCGAGGAGCGGTACCGCCGGCTTTTCGATGAGGCGCTGACGGGGAACTACATGGCCGGTCCGGACGGCGCCATCCTGCTTTGCAACCCCGCCTTTGCGCGGATTTTCGGCTTTGCTTCCGCTACGGACGCGGCGGGGGCGAATCTTTTCAGCTTCTTCCCCAGTGCAGAGGATAAGGAGGAGTTTCTCCGCCTTCTGCGAGATTCCGGCAGGATAGAGCTGCGCGAGTCCAAGCGGCTGCGCCGTGACGGCAAGGAAATCTGGGTGGTGGAGAAGACCCACGGCAGTTTTGACGCCGGCGGGGAGCTTTTGCGCCTCCAAGGCTACCTGTACGACATTTCCAAACGCAAAGAGGCGGAAGAAGCACTTACACGGTCCAGCCGCCACATCGAGCTAATTCTGTCGGCGGTGGGCGAGGGCATCTGGGGGGTGGATCTCGAAGGGAAGATCACCTTCGCGAACCCGGCGGCCGTGGAAATGACCGGGTACCAGGCGGCGGAAGTATTAGGTCGATGTCTGCACGACTTTATTCATTACGCGCGAGCCGACGGATCGGCTTATCCCGCGGCGGAGTGCCCTGTCTACGCCACCCTCAAGGATGGTATCAGTCAGCGGATTAGCGGCGAGGTCTTCTGGCGGAAGGACGGTACCACTTTCCCGGTGGAGTACGTGTGCACACCGGTTAGCGAGCAGGGTGTGATCACCGGTGCGGTGGTTGTTTTCCGGGATATCACCGAGCGTCAGCAGGCGGAAGAGGCGCTGCAGGAGGCGCATATGCAAATCAGGCACCTGCTTGCTTCAATCGCCTCGATCCTGATCAGCGTAGGACCAGGGGAGCGAATTGTCCAGTGGAATCAAGCGGCCGAGAAAGCCTTCGGTGTGTCTGCTGCAGAAGCAGTCGGGCGGCAGTTGTCGGAACTGGCTATCCGGTGGGACTGGTCGAAGTTGGTGGCCGGCATCATCAGGTGCTCGGAGAGAGAAACGGCAGTGCAGGTTGACGATGTACGGTACGACCGGCCGGACGGGACGACCGGATTTTTAGGTTTCACCATAACGCCGGTCAGGAGCGACGGCACGGAGCGGCTGGGCTATGTGCTGTTGGGGACGGATGTAACTGGGCGAAAGGAGGCGCAGGCTCAGGCGCTTTTGCGGCAGAAGTTAGAGTCGATCGGGCAGTTGGCGGCTGGCATCGCGCACGAAATCAACACGCCGATGCAGTATATCGGCGACAATACGGTCTTCCTCCGCGACGCGTTTCGGGAAGTTTGTGAGCTTATTGCTCGCTTGGAGGAGTTGGTTGCGGCGGTTGATGGGGGAAGCGTTTCCGCTGAAGCGTTAAGCGCGGCTATGGATGCGGCGGACCTTGAGTTCCTCCGGGCCGAGGTACCGCGTGCAATCGAACAGTCGTTGGAGGGGATCGACCGGGTGCGCCGCTTGATAGTGGCGGTGAGGGAGTTTGCGCATCCCGGGGGTCAAGAGAAGACGCCGTGTGACATCAACAAGATCGTGGAGAGCACCGTGGCGATTTCACGGAACGAGTGGAAGTACGTGGCCGACGTGGTCTTTGACTTGCAGCCGGACCTCCCCCTGGTGCGTTGCGTAAGAGACCTAGTAAGCCAGGTTATTCTCAATATCATCGTCAACGCGGCGCACGCTGTTGCTGAGGTGGTCAATCGTGCGGCAGGAGATAAAGGGAAGATTACGATTCAGACTGCGAGTGACGAAGATAAAGTGAGGATCAGCATCAGCGACACCGGTCCGGGCATTCCAAAGGAGATTATCCACCGGGTCTTCGATCCCTTTTTCACTACCAAGGAAGTCGGTAGCGGTACCGGCCAAGGATTGACTATCGCGCACGATATCATCGTAAACAAGCACGGGGGTAAGATCACGGTTGAATCTAAGGTAGGCGAAGGAAGCACATTTACGGTGTGGCTGCCGGTCGAGCCGCCGAAAGGCGAGAGCGCGGGGTGAGTTGGCAGTGAGGCCGGTCGTGCTCTTTGTAGACGACGATCCCAATGTAATTGGGGGCCTGCGGCGGACGCTGCATGGCATGCGCCAGCAGTGGAAGATGCTTTTCGCCGGCAGCGGCGAAGAGGCGCTGGCGGTGATGAAAGCGCACCCGGTCGACGTGATTGTGACTGATATGCGGATGCCGGGGATGGACGGCGCTACGCTGCTGACCAAGGTAAGCGAGCTTTACCCGCAGGTGATCCGGGTGATACTGTCCGGCTACTCGGACCAGGAGATGGCGCTGCGGACTGCCAGGAGCGCCCATCAGTTTTTGGCAAAGCCGTGCGATCCTGAGACGCTCCGGCATACGATTGAATGTGCCTACCGGCTGCGGGGTCTGTTCAGGAACAAGGACCTGCTGCAGGTAGCTGCTGGCATTACCACCCTGCCCAGCTTGCCAGCGCTGTACAGCAGGCTGATCGCAGAGTTAGAGTCGCCCGCGGCGTCGCTTGAGCGAGTAGGCGAGATCGTTGCTCAGGACATGGCCATGACCGCCAAAGTTTTACAGTTGGTTAACTCCGCTTTCTTCGGGTTGCGCCAGCGGGTTACCGATCCTCGCCGGGCGGTGACCCTGCTCGGTATAAACAACCTACAGGCGCTGGTGTTATTCATGCATGTGTTCGACAGTTACAAACCGGATCCCGGGCTGAAATTTTCGCTGGAAAGCTTGTGGCAGCACAGCCTGACGGTGGGGAGCCTTGCCAAGGAGATCGTCCGGACGGAGTTAACGTCCCGCGACGCGGCCGATAAGGCTTTGACAGCGGGTGTTCTGCATGACATCGGGAAGCTCCTGTTGTTGCGGGCGCCGGCGTACCGGAAGCAGTTTGGCGTACTCTTTGAAACTGAGGGCGGCGCTACCGCCGCGGGCGAATACCGGCTATGGGGAACCTCGCATGCGGAGGTCGGGGCCTATCTTTTAGGGCTGTGGGGCCTGAGCGACTCAATCGTGGAAGCAGTGGCCTTTCACCACCGGCCGTTAGCAGGGGTGCGGGACCGGTTTACCATTCTGACGGCGGTCCACGTGGCGAATGTCCTGGCCCACGGGGATGAGGCGGCGCTTGACGGCGAATACCTGGAGCTACTTGGGGTGAGTGGCAGGGTGGCACGATGGGCGGAAATCGGTCGAGAGGTTAAGAAAAGAGGATTCTCACAATGAAGAGTAGAGTGCTCCTTGTGGATGATGACTCCAACATTCTTGCCGCGTTCAAGCGAAACCTGCGGCCCTACTTCGAGATTGTGACGGCAGAGGACGGCGTTGCGGGGGTGGCCGCCCTTAAGGATCAGGGGCCGTTTGCGGTTGTGGTTTCGGACCTTAGGATGCCCGAGATGGACGGGATTCAGTTTCTCGCCGCCGCGCGGCAGGTGGCACCAGATACGGTCCGGGTGATGCTTACCGGGTACGCAGATCTTCAGACGGCGATTGATGCGGTCAATAAGGGGAGTATCTTCCGTTTTCTTAGCAAACCTTGCTCACCCGAGGATTTCCGGCGAGTAGTCGAAGCGGCGGTAGAACAGTACCGGCTTGTAATTGCTGAACGGGAGCTTTTGGACAAAACGCTTCGGGGGAGCATCAAGATGCTGGTCGACATCCTTTCGATGCTGAACCCGGTTGCAGTCAACCAGGCATCCCGTCTGCGGAACATGGCGCGGCGGATCGGAATGCGCCTGCAAGTGAAACGGCTTTGGGAGCTTGAATTGGCGGCGATGCTTTCCCAGATCGGTTATGTCACCATTCCGCCGAATATCCTTGAGAAGAGGGCTAAGGGAGAACCCCTTACGGAAAAAGAGGAAAGGGTTTTTCTTTCCTGCCCGCAGGTTGGGCGGGATCTTTTATCTAATATCCCGCGCCTGGAGGGTGTAGCCGAAGCGATCGCCTATCAGCTCAAGCAGTACGACGGGGGAGGCTTTCCGGAGGACGACCGGAAGGGGAAGGCGATTCCGTTTATCGCCCGAGTGCTAAAGGTGGTGCTCGATTACGATGCGTTAGTTCAAGCAGGGAAGACGGTCGCTGAGGCCGTGGCGATTATGCGCGCTCGCGAAGCCTGGTACGACCCGGCGGTCTTGGGGGCACTCGAGGCGGAAAGCCTGGCGGTAGGAGAGGGCCTTATTGTACGCAGTGTCAGTCTTGACGAGTTACTCCCGGGAATGGTCCTGGCCGAGAATATAACAGACGGCCGGGACGTAATCCTGGTGCCCAAGGGGTACGAGATAAGCGAGGTTTTGAAGACGCGGCTGCTCAACTTCGCCCGGTTTGGCACGGTATCACAGCCGATCAAGGTTCTGGAGAAGGTTTCATAAATAATATTGTTCGAAATTTAGGCATCAGGTAACTGGCAGTACCGCCGGTATAAGTTTAACCTTCCCCCAGGCGCCCAAGTTTTCACCGCAGATCAGCACGGCACCGCTGACACCGGGAATCGTCCGGGCGAAGGCGAGCGCTTTTTCAATGTCCTCGGCGGTTTGCGCAAAGTTGCCGGCGGCCGTGGCGACGGCGTCAGCAAGGGTGGCGGAGGAGGCCAAAATCACTGCTGCATCGGCACGCCCCAGGCTTACGGAGTGCCCTACCGTTCCGGAGGAAGTGCATACGCCGGTGGGAGTGTGCTCCGGCAGGATTTCAAGGGCAACTCGGTTCGATAACGGGGACTCACCGGCATAGATACCCACCCTCCTTTTGCGGGTGGACTTGAGATAAATATCGCCGCCGTTTTCCACCACCACGTCACGGGAGTAGCGGGTAAGCAGCCTGCCGACGAGATCGGCGAAGGCCCCGGCGACTGCTGCCATGGGGCCCACGCCGGCGGCCGAAGCCGCACGGGCCATGGAAGACGCGATCTCCGGGGCACCCTCTAACACCCGGTGGGGTTTCAGAGTCTTCAGGAATACAGGGTCTTGTTTGATGTACGCTTCGAGCACTGCACGCTCTTCTTTCACCCTTTTTTCCACGAGCCAGACGAGATCTGGGCTGAACCGCTCCTTGCGCACCCCGATTGCCAGATCGGTCTCTTTGAACTTCACCTGGAAGTAGGTAAGGTCCTCTTCCCGAAACAGCGCACGGTAGATCCGCCGGACCACCCTAAATCCGGACCTCCATCGCCCGCACCGGGCAGGCGCGGACGCAGAGCTGGCAGAGGACGCAGGCCTCGCTGTCAAAGCAGACGAGCATCGCCGGCCGCTCAATGTAAAGCGCTCCGGAGGGGCAGATGGCGGTACACGCCCCGCAATGGGTGCAACGCTCCTCGTTGCGGACGATCTCTTCGGTGAGCGGCTGAACGGTGACCCCCTGCCGGCGGAGGAATTCAAGCCCCTCTATGACATTCTCGCCGGCGACGTCGAGGACCATCGTGCCCTCCTTGTGAGGATTGATGTTTGCCTTCAGGATGTTGATCATCAGGTCAAAGTCCCGCACGAGATGAAAGATAATCGGTTTGTCGGCAATGGCCGCGGGAAAGCGCAGCACCACCTTGCTCGGCGCCATCAGCCATTCCTCCTTTCAGGACCGCGGTCCTCAAGCGTCTTTGGGATGATACCGGCATCGGGCCCTGGGAGGAGCGTGACCGGTTCGCCCAAGAGGAATTTCCCGGAAGCAATCCATTCTTTAAGGATCCCGCAGATTTCGCGGGCTTTGGAATAGCTTGACAGGGGCGCGGTCGGCACCTCTTTGCCTTGAAGAGTAATGCGGCCGGATTTGAGTTCGGCGTAACTTATCATGCCGAGCTTGCCCGGACGCCGGTTTGGGTAATCCTCCGCAAAATCGATTACCGGCGCGTAAAGGTCACTGTCCGGACGCGAGGCGTAATAGCATATCTCTTCATTCAGAAGCGGTATCGGCACGCCGACACCCACGGAGAGGGTCGCCCCGTAACCCAACATGCTTGTCCCGCGCAGCCACTGCGGGCTCATCCGCTTCAGGTCGCCGATGACGGCGAGCGTGCCGCCGGAGGGGATACGCGGCGCATCTGCCGGCAGTGAAGGAATGCCCGGGAAATGCTGGGTCCCGTGGTGAACCACGTAACCTGTGCCTCCCCCAAGGAAGATGCGCGTGCCGACCCCGATCGTCCGGAAGTACGGGTCTTTGAGAAGCGGGCTCAGCTGGGCAGAGGTGGAGAAATGGGCGTTGCCTGAGTGGGGCCGGAGGACCCCCATGTAGGTATAGAGCGTCCGCGGTCCGGTATTTACCGCACAGGCATAGTTCTGGTAAGCGTTGCGGGGGTTGAAGAGTACCGCCTCGTTGAGGTCGCCCAGCGTGATTACGGTTTCGATCTCCCGGCGCGGGTAGCAGTCGGTCCCGTATCCGGTGGCCTTGAGCCGGATCGGTTTCCCGGCTACGAACTCCTCGATCACGTGGCCGCCGCCGTAACGGAATTCGCCGGGGTGGTTCATGTTTAGCGGGTCTTCATCCGGAAGCGCGGTCGCGCCAAGAAAGGCGTCAACCGCCGCCAGCCCGGCATATGCCGGTACGCCGTTCAGCCAGAGACGGTGGAACTTGATGCGGGGTGCGCTGTGCCCGAAATTGAAGTATGCGCCTGATGAACACATCGGGGCGAAGGTCCCGGTGGTGACGACGTCAACCTCGCGCGCGGCCCGGCCGACCCCTTTTTCGGCCACCAATTGAATGAGCTCCTCGGCGGTTACGACCACCGCCTTGCCGGCCTTGATCTTGGCGTTGATTTCCTGAAAGGTTTTGTCCGGCAAGCTGATCCTCCTTTTCTTGACCTGGCGCTCCGCCCCGCGCAAAATTTCAGCCTCTTCCAACAAGAAGAGGCTGCGATTGCGTTCGTAGCACCCTTATCTGTCAGAAGAGAACTTGTAATGCTCTCCCTGCAGGAATTAGCACCTGGCCCAGCACTCAGATATCTGAGTGCTGGGCTGGTTGCCGGGCTTCATCGGGCCAGTCCCTCCGCCGCTCTGGATAAGAGCCCAGGTTTTCAGTTGTCACATTACTTTCCCAAATTATCAGTTTTTAGCTGCCGTGTCAAGCGGTTTTTCGCTGCTTAGCCCCGTGCACTCCCGGCTAGCGCCGGCAGATGTAGGCCGGCGGTCGAGAAGTCTATCCGGTTTTTTGTTTTTCCACAAATTGTCCGGTATACTGTTTGTAGGCTGCATTTTTCGCTATCGAGGGAACGGGATGGCGGAAGCGAACAGTTGCTGTCAGGGTTACGGGAAATTGAAGAAACGAGGGGGGAACGCTTCTTTTGCGGGTAGGTGTTTTTACGGATAGCTACCGGCCCTATATGAGCGGGGTTGTACGCTCGATAGAGACCTTCCGGGCCGAGCTTGAGGCAGAGGGATTCTCTTTTTTCATATTTGCGCCGAACTATCCGGGCGCCCAGCCTGAGGAGAGGGTTTTTCGGTTCCGCTCGCTCCCGGCGCCGACGAACCCCGAGTTTACGCTGGCAGTCCCCTTTTCGCGGCAGCTCGGCGGGGCGCTGAAAAATATAGAACCGGATATCATACATGTTCATTCCCCATTCATCTTAGGGTGGCTGGGTGCTCGGTGGGCGAGGCGGCTCGGCATCCCGCTGGTCTTCACCTACCACACGCTTTACGAGGAGTATGTACATTATTTTCCTCTCCTCCAAGCGGTGGCGCGGGAGGTAACGCGTAAGTATACGATCGGTTTCTGCAGCCGCTGCGATCTGGTATTAGCGCCGACTGCAGCGATAAGGGAGTATCTGCTCCAATCAGGCGTGCAGACCCGGGTGGAGAGCCTGCCGACCGGGATCGATTTGGCGTCTTTTCAGGGGGGTGACGGGCAGGGCTTCCGCCGGCGTTACGGGATTGGCCTTGACGAGCCGGTCCTGCTCTACGTAGGGCGAATGGGCAAGGAGAAAAATATCGGGTTCCTGTTGCGGACGTTCCGGGGCATCAGGGAACGGGTCGAAGGGGTGTGGCTCGTCCTCGTGGGCGGCGGGCCGGCAAAGGAAGAGCTTGCGGCAGAGGCCGAGAAACTCGGAGTGGCGGACCGGGCCCTCTTCACGGGCCCGGTGCCCCCAGAGAGGGTGAAAGACTGCTATGCCGCCGGCAACATCTTCGTGATATCTTCACTGACCGAGACACAGGGGCTGGTAGTCGGCGAAGCGAAGGCCGCGGGCCTGCCTGCGGTTGCTGTGAGGGCTCAAGGCGTGAGCGAGATGGTGAACGAGGGGGTTGACGGCTTTTTGACTCCTTTGGAAGAGACGGCCTTTGCCGCAAAGGTGTGCGAGCTGTTGTCTAACGCATCTCTCTACCAGGTAATGAAGGGGAACGCGTTAACCCAAGCCGAAGAAATTGCCGCACCAAGGATGGCCCAGAGGCTGAAGGCGTTCTACCAGGAACTCTGCACAATCAATCGAAGCGGAGGAGTGGGGTAATGGTGCGAACGAAGTCCCTCGATGAGATCGTTAAAGAAATAATCAATCTGATCGAAAAAAATAGAGAAGAGATATATTCAATCGCGGAAGCCGCCGAAACAGAACTCAGGCGCTTGGAGAAAGAGGTTGCGCAGGTCCGCGAGCAGGCGGCGGCGGTAATCGCCGCGGTGGACGACCTACAGAAAAAGGAAAAGAAGGCACGCGTCTGGCTGGCACATGTCAGCGCAAACTTTGAGGAGTTTAGCGAACGGGACATCAAAGCGGCGTACGAGAATGCCCAGAGACATCAGTATGAACTTGCCACGCTGCGGGCCGAGGAGATCATGCTCCGGGCCCGGCGCGACGAAATGGAGCGGTCCCTTGCACGCCTGCGGGATACCGGACGGCGTGCGGACCGGCTGGCCTCACGGGTGGCGGTGGTCCTTGAGTATCTGAAAACAGATCTGTTAGAAGCAGCCGACCGCTTGGAAGAGATGCAGCAGTGGCAGAAAACGGCGCTGAGGATCTTGGAGGCACAAGAGGAGGAGCGCCGGCGGGTGGCGCGGGAGATTCATGACGGGCCCGCACAGTCCATGGCCAACGTGGTAATGCGGGCCGAGTTTTGCCTGCAACTGCTCGAGCAGGAACCGGCTAAGCTGAGGGGAGAATTAGCAACGCTCGTTGACCTGGTGCGCGGCAGTCTCAAGGAGTCAAGAAAGATCATCTTCGACCTGCGGCCGCTCGACTTGGATGACCTCGGCCTGGCGGCGGCGCTCAAGCGGCTGGTCGCGGATTACCGCGAGAGGTATGGGCTGCCTGTGGAGTATGAGTTGGCGGGTATGACGAAGCGCTTGCCGCAGGCGGTGGAGGTCGCCTTGTTCCGGATCGTCCAGGAGGGGTTGAGCAACATCTATAAACATGCCGGCGCGAGCAGGGCGTTTGTCAAGTTGGAGATTTTGCAGGACAGGGTGAGCGTTTTGGTACAGGATAACGGCTGCGGGTTCGACGTGGACGGGGTGTTTAGGGAAGCGATGCGTAAGGGTTACGGGCTGATCGGGATAAGGGAACGCGTGCAGCTTGTAGGCGGCGAGCTGAGGATTCAATCTTCACCTGGGAAAGGGACGAGCTTAAACGTCAGCATAGACCTGCCAGTTGACTAAAAAACCCTTTTTGCGGGAGGACAAAGCGGTGGTACGGGTGCTCATTGTGGACGACCACGCCTTGATCCGGGATGGCTTAAAGAAGATCCTGTCGGTGGAACCGGGCATTAAGGTCGTCGGGGAGGCGGCCAACGGGCAGGAGGCGGTAGCATTTGTAAAACGGGAGCCGGTTGACGTTGTCCTGCTTGACGTCAGCATGCCGGTAATGAATGGGATAGAAGCCTGCCGCGAAATAAAGAAGGCGAGACCTGCGGCGGCGGTGGTGGCCCTGACCATCCATGACCAAGAAGAGTACCTTTTTGAGATGATCCGTGCGGGGGTTTCCGGGTACGTTTTAAAGGATATCTCCTCCGGCAGATTGGTAGAGACGATTTACGCGGTGGCGCGGGGCGAGTCTTTCATCCCGCCGCGGATGACGGCAAAGGTCTTGCAGGAGTTCAAGAAACTGTCTTTGCGGGGCAACCCGGCCGGACTCACCGAACGGGAGATGGAGGTCCTGCGGCTTCTTGCCGCCGGGGCCAGCAACCGGGAGATTGCCCGCAAACTCTTTATCAGCGAAAAGACCGTCAAGAACCACATGTCGAATATTTTCCAGAAGTTAGGAGTTGTCGACCGTACGCAAGCGGCACTTTATGCGGTGAAACAGCGCATTGTGGAACTATAAATCAGGCTGCCCGTGTATCAGATAAGTAGGGGCGCATTTTCTATCGCTTCGAGATGTCGAATTATAAGACAATGGGTCGAATATCCCATGAAAAATAAGTCCTTTCGGCCCCCATAAAACGAGTCCAGGGCTCGATGGCTTGCC
>DTYU01000239.1 GCA_012961725.1 Desulfotomaculum sp. | reverse complement strand
GCGCCTCTTTAAAGGCGCGGTCGGCCAAGAAGAAATCCTGCTTCTTGAAGGCCTCAAGGCCCTCCATGATCCACTGCTCGGCGGTCTTCTCCCGGGCGGTCAGCCCGAACGGCCACAGCAGAAGAAGCACGGCGGTTATGATGGCCGCTAACGCCCCAAGAAAAATAAAGAAGCAACGATACCTGTTCAAAGCAGGCGGCGCTGGCGTGTCGGTCGTTCTCCCGGTCTCAGGGAGCATGGCTTTCTCCTGTCACAATCGTTTAAGTCGTTCTACGTTCAACCTTCGGCGTCAGGCTTGAAGAATGGACCTTTTTGGTCCGTTCGACGTTAAAAGCGCAAGTCATTGATTCTCATTAAAATGATACACAGGTGGCCGCTGATTTTCTGACCTTTCCTGGTCTTCAGTTCCTGTCTGACAATACCTAAGGACCCGAAACCATCCCGCCGGTGTGACAATACGAGCAGCTTGTGGTGTCGTGACACTTGAAGCACTGGGTGGCACCCTGTTTTGCCACGATTTTCGGGTGCAGCTTCCGGTAGTTCTCCGGATGTGTTATCGGCGTGCGGTGGCAGTCGCTGCACCGGACTACCCCGGCGGCCGCGGCCGTGCCCTTCTTGGCGTCGTGGCACACCAGGCATCCCTCAAGGTCCTGCTGCGCCCGGAACTTGTGCTTCAGTTTGAAGTCGGTGCCGTGCGTGACCGGCAGCTTGGTATGGCACGCTACGCAGAACGGGTTGCCGCGCACCCCCTGCATGAGGGTGATGTCCTCGCCCGGCCTTGCCACGTCAAGCAGCACCGCGTGGCAGTAAACGCAGCCCTTAATATCCCTGCGGGCATCTGTGCCGTGCTTGTAAGCCCATTCCTTCGGCTTATGGTTTTCCGGGATGTCGAGTTCCTTGTGGCAGGCGGCGCAGGCCGACGGTGCCTTCTTGCCGTCGTGGCAGCCCATGCAGGCGCCCATCAAAGGGCGGCGTCCTTCCGGTCCTAACTCCTTCAGCTCTTTTTCCACTATTTCAAACGCCGGTTCCAGCCCCCCCCCGGTTTGCTCGATGGCCTGATCCATACGCCTGCCGGCGCGGGCGTGGACGACATCAACGTGACAGGCGGCGCAAGGCGTACCGGTAACGGTGGTATGCTCGCGGTGCGGGATTATCAGATCTCCGGATGGTGTGACTTCGCGGTTGATAGAGTGACACTCTTCACAGACGCGGTTTTCCGGCACGAGTGTCCGCCTGAACGGGTATTTCGCGTCACCGAAGAAGTGGGCAAGGGTATTTCGGGCCTCGACCCGCCTGCGCACCCAGCGCCTGAGTGTGCCGTTGTCTCCGCCGTGGCAGGTCAGGCAGTCGATGCGGCTGTGTGCGGAATAGTTCCACGCGGTGTACTGGGGCCGGACTTCATGACAGGACGGACAGTAACCCGGCCGCTCCATCTTTGTGAGCGCGGTGTCGGAAATGAAATAACCTGCAAGCGCGATGGCTACCGCAATAGCACCGTAAGTCAATCGCCGGGACCACCGCTTTGGGGGAACATCCGCCATAGCAACCACCTTTGCGACGCTTTGCAGGAGAAAATTTCACAAACAGGCCTGCAAAACCCGCCTACACTTGGTCTTACAAGCAATATTATCATCTTCTGAGGCCTATTCTCAATTTAGCTAAAATATTAGTTAATGTCAAGGAATTTTGCCCGCGGGTAGAATACCGTCCCTCGCGCCAAAAAGGATTTACCCCGCTGTTGCTGCAGGATTCTCAGAGTTTTGGTATCATTTAGAAGGGGGTCTTCCGTGGGAACCTTAAGTTGGTGTTGTGTCCCCTTGGTTTCGGAGGAATGGCAGGATGGCTGGCATAAAACTGGTAGTCGGTCTCGGCAACCCAGGGCCTGAGTATGTTGGAACGAGGCATAACGTCGGTTTTGCGGTGTTGGACCGCCTAGCCTCCATTTACGGGGCGGCTTTCAAAAAAACCCGTCTAAAGGCGCTGGTGGCGGTTATCCGGGTGGATGATTTAACGGTGACGCTTGCGAAACCCCAGACTTTTATGAATTTAAGCGGGCGGGCGGTGCGGTCGCTTCTGCAGGCGCACCGCCTTTCACCGGACGTCATGCTGATGGTCTACGACGACCTGGACTTGCGGCTCGGGCAGTTGCGCCTGCTGCCCCGGGGTTCGTCAGGCGGGCATAAGGGGGCGGAATCGGTTATCGCCGCGGTAGGAACCACAGAGTTTCCGAGGCTCCGGATAGGCATCGGGCGGCCGGACGGGGATGCAGCGGATTACGTCCTGAGCCCGTTTTTGCCCGCAGAAGCGGAAACTGCAAGCGCGGTGATCGATAGGGCGGTTGCAGCGGTCGAGTGTGTCATTCGCGAAGATTTGGCGCGGGCGATGAATAAATTCAACCGCAGGTGGTAAATTCAGTTACGATGCGGGGTTTGATTAAGCCCTGGGCCGAAGCCCCTGTGATCCGCAGGCTCAAGCACGACCTGCGTGCGCGGATGTCGCGGGCGGTTTACGGCCTTAGCGGAGCCGGACAGAGCCTTTTCATTGCCGCGATGGCGGCGGACGGGATTCCAACGATCGTCATCGTCCCGGATGAAGAAACAGCGATGCGTCTTCAGGCCGACCTCCGCCACCTCCTGGGGGACGATGTTTTGCTCTTTCTCCCCTGGGAATTCCTACCAGATAGGACTGCCGGGAGCGCCTTTATCCCGCGGCAGCGGCTGGCCTCACTTGAGGCCTTAATCAACCGGAGGGGGGTCGTCATTGCCACGGCTCCCGCGATGTTACGGGCGCTTGTGCCCCCGGAAGATTTCAAGTCGGCATGCAAGGTTTTGGCGAAGAATGTCACGCTTGAGCAGGAGGAACTAATCCGGGAGCTTGCCGGGGCAGGATATGAGCCGGCGGAAGTGGTGGAAACCCCTGGTAAATTCTGCCGGCGAGGCGGGATCCTTGACCTCTTCCCGCCTGCGGCGGCTGCTCCGGTGCGTGTCGAGTTCTACGGCGACGTGATCGAATCCCTGCGGCTCTTCGACCCGGCTACCCAGCGTTCACAGGAGAAGGTTTCCCGGGTGGCGGTCGGGCCGGCCACCGAAGGAGTCTATCCGGCAGCGCGTTTTGCGCAAGCCGCGGCGCGCCTGGAGCAGGACTATAAACGGCTCCTCGAAAAAAGGGTCTCGCCGCAGGTCTCCGCGCGGCTTGGCACCTGGGTGGAGCAAACGGCCGCTTTGCTCCGCGCCGGCATTTACGCTTCAAACAGCGAGACGCTTCTCCCGTATTTTTATGAGAATGGTTCGGCTCAACTGCTTGATTACGTGCCTCCTGAGGGTCTGATTGTTCTTGTTGAACCACACAGAAGCGCAACAGTCGCTGTCAAGTCCGAAACAGAAAACCTGCGGCTCCTTGCCGAGCTTCAGGAGAGCGGCGTCTGTCTGCCGCTTCAGCGGAAGGTCTACAAAAGCTGGGGTGAGGTCGCGCGGGAACTCGACCGCCGAACGGTCCTTTGTTCCTCCTTCTTGCCGGAAAAGCTTGACTTTACGGGGATCGGCGAACCGGTGGGTCTCTTAGCCAAGACGGCGCCCAACTTTTTGGGACGGATGGACGCCCTCGCGGAAGAGGTCCGCCAGTGGCGCCGGAACAACAGCGTGGTTATCCTTGTACGCAGACCTGGACAGGCGGAATACTTGGTGAAAAGCTTGCAGGAGCGGGATGTGCCGGTCACGTACCGCCCCGTGATCCCGCCGGTTGGCAGGGGCGATGTGGCGATAACGCTCGGCCAGTTGAGCGAAGGGATAGTCTTTCCTGAAGCGGCTGCGGTTATCCTAACAGAAGCCGAGGTTTTCGGCCGGCGGCGGGGCTTTGCGGTGCGCACGGGTATGCAGACCGGGCGGGTGGGCGAGCAGCCGGAGCTCCGCCCGGGTGATTACGTAGTCCATCCCGACCACGGCATCGGCAGTTACCAGGGGCTGACTATGCTGACCGTCGACGGGGTGACTAAGGAATATGCCCTGGTGCAGTACGCGGGTCAGGACAGGTTATACATCCCCGCCGATCAGGTCGGTATACTTCAGCGCTACGCCGGCGGCGAGGATGCGGCCCCGCGCCTTTCCCGGCTCGGCGGCGGGGAGTGGAAGCGGGCTAAGAGCCGCGCGCTGCACGCCGCGCGTGAAGTGGCGCTCGATCTCCTTTCACTTTATGCCGCGCGGGAGGCCGCCGAGGGGTATGCGTTTTCTCCCGATACACCTTGGCAGCGGGAGTTCGAGGACGCCTTTCCGTATGAGGAGACCCCCGACCAGTTGCGGGCGATAGCGGATGTCAAGGCAGACATGGAAAGGCCGCGCCCCATGGACCGGTTGCTCTGCGGCGACGTCGGTTACGGCAAGACCGAGGTGGCACTGCGGGCCGCCTTCAAGGCGGTGATGGAAGAAAAGCAGGTGGCGGTGCTGGTACCCACCACCATCCTTGCGCAGCAGCACTACCAGACGTTTAAGGACCGGTTTTCCCCGTACCCGGTGGAGATCGCCTGGCTCTGCCGGTTCCAGTCGCAGGCCGAGCAGCGGGAAGTGGTCCGGGGTCTCAAGACCGGCAAGGTCGATATCGTCATCGGCACGCACAGGCTGCTCCAGGAGGATGTGGCTTTCGCCGACTTAGGCCTCGTGATCATCGACGAGGAGCAGCGCTTCGGTGTGGCACAGAAGGAAAGGCTGAAGCTTTTGCGGCGGCAGGTTGATGTCCTGACGCTGACGGCTACGCCGATCCCGCGGACGCTCTATATGTCGCTCACCGGGATAAGGGACACCAGCATCCTCGCCACACCGCCGCCGGACCGCCTGCCGGTGGAAACGCACGTTATCGAGGAAAACCCTGTTTTAGTCCGCGAGGCGATACGACGGGAACTTGACCGCGGGGGGCAGGTCTACTTTGTTTACAACCGCGTGGTGGGGCTCGATGAGGTGGCCCGGTGGGTCAAGCGGCTGGTGCCCGAGGCGCGGGTGGTCCAGGCCCACGGCCAGATGCCCGAAGAGCGGCTTGAAAGGGTGATGTTAGAGTTTATCGCCCGGAAGACCGATGTGCTTGTGGCCACGACCATTATTGAAAACGGCCTTGACATCGGCAACGTGAACACGCTCATCGCCAAGGACGCGGACCGGCTCGGCCTGGCCCAGCTTTACCAGTTGCGTGGGCGGGTCGGGCGGACAGACCGTTTGGCATACGCCTATTTTATGTACCAGCGGGACAAGATAATAAATGAGGCTGCGCGTCGGCGCCTCCAGGCAGTGCGCGATTTTACCGACCTCGGCGCCGGTTTCAAGATCGCGAAGCGCGACCTTGAGATCCGCGGCGCCGGCAACATCCTTGGGATGGAGCAGCACGGCCACATCCAGGCTGTCGGATTCGAGCTTTATTGCCGGCTGCTGAGAGAGGCGGTGCAGGAACTCCGCGGTGAAGAGGTTCTGCCTCCAGTGGAAGCGGTGGTAGAACTTCCCGTTTCGGCGTACCTGCCGGAGGGATATGTTCCCGACCACTCAAAGATGGAGGTGTACCGTGCGGTGGCCAATGCTGCAACGCCTGAGGATGTAGAGGCTGTTGAGGCATCTCTGCGTGACCGGTACGGGCCGCCGCCGGAACCGCTTAAGAATCTCCTCTCGGTGGCGATTCTCCGGGCGCATGCGCAGCGGTTAAGAATTCGCAGGGTGATTCGGCAAGGGAACTGTTACCGGTTCATCTTCGCACCGGGATATTCATTAAGGGCAGAGAGGCTAGCCCAGGTTGGCAGGCGTTACTCTGTGCGGTTCCTCCAAGAAGGGGATGAGTTTGAAGCCCGTTTGCCTGCTGCTGTACGACAGGAAACACTCAATTCTTTGAAAAAATTGACCAAGTTTCTTGTTGAATTAAGTTGAATGGGCTATAATGAATTTTGGAATGATTGTCCAAAGCCGGGTAGTGTCTGGTAAAAAATGAATAAGTAGTGTTGAGACGCTGTATACTAAAATAATAAGAAATCCGGAATTAGACCGCGCAGGAAATTTATAAGGAGGTAAAAGCGATGAAGGCAACGGGTATTGTTCGGCGTATCGATGACTTGGGGAGGGTTGTAATCCCGAAGGAGATCCGGCGGACGCTGAGGATCAGGGAGGGTGACCCGCTGGAGATTTTCGTGGATCGGGACGGCGAGGTGATCCTCAAGAAGTATTCGCCGATCGGAGAACTCGGTGATTTTGCAAAGGAATATGCCGATTCTTTGCATGAGGCGATGGGGCACATCGCAATGATCGCCGACCGGGATACCATTATCGCCGTTGCCGGTGTAGCGAAAAAGGAGTTTCTCAACCGGCCTGTCGGGCCGGCGATAGAAAAGGTAATGGAAAGCCGGCGCTCAGTCGTGATCAACTGTCCGGGGGAGGATCCGCTGTGCACCGAGTGTCTGACGGCGGACGGTGGGGAGTGCAATTTTTCGGCCGAGGTCATCGCGCCGATCATCTCAGAAGGCGACCCTATCGGCGCCGTAGTCCTGGTAACGCGTGAACCGGGGGTAAAGATGGGCGAACTCGAACTCAAGCTTGCGGAAACGGCCGCCGGTTTTTTGGCAAAGCAGATGGAACAGTAAGCGGTTGCCGGCAGTCGGTCGTCAGTGGTCGGCAGTCTTTATTTGTAGCTGAAGAATTTGGCTGCTGAGTGGTGATTTATCAGCTAACAATTGGATTTTTGCTGCTTATGGTGCTATTTTGTGAGGGTAGTGACCGTGTATGGCCGGGTGCGATATTACCATTTGCGGTCTTGGGCCAGGAGCATGGGAGGCTGTCCCCGCCGGCGTAATCGATACCTTGCGTCGGGCGGAGGTTATTTTTTTGCGCACCGAAAGGCACCCGGCGGTGTCGAAACTTAAAGCTGAGAAGATCAGCTTTCAGAGCTTTGACCGGTATTATGAAGAAGAAGACAGTTTCGAGGCGGTATACAGGCGGATTGCCGCTACAATCCTTGAGAATGCGCGTAAGAGACCCCTGGTGTATGCGGTGCCGGGCCATCCCATGGTCGCGGAGGAGCCGAGCCGACTGATTATCGAAGGCGCAGCAAGGGAAGGTCTTGCAGTAGAGTTGATCCCCGCGATGAGTTTTTTGGATGCCGTTTATGCGGCGCTCGGTCTTGACCCTGGTCGCGGGATGGTGATTTTGGACGGTTTGAACCTTGATCCGAAGCGCATATTTCCTGCCCTGCCAGCGATCGTAATGCAGGTTTACAACCGGCTGGCTGCTTCAGAGGCAAAGCTCTTCCTTATGGACCATTACCCCGATCTCCATCCGGTCACGGTGATCCGCGCTGCGGGTGTTTCCGGAGAAGAGCGGAGAGCTGAGATCCCGCTTTACGAATTGGACCGGATTGCCTGGATAGACCATCTGACCAGCGTTTACCTGCCTCCGGTGGATGAAAGACCAAAACCCGTTCACAGCGTTGCGCCCATCGTCCGGATAATGTCAAGGCTGCGGGGGGAGGGAGGCTGCCCGTGGGACAGGGAGCAGACGCACCAGAGCTTGAAAAAGTACCTCTTGGAAGAGACTTACGAGGTTTTGGAGGCCATAGAGAGCGCAAACCCGCATAATCTCTGCGAGGAGTTGGGAGACTTACTACTGCAAATCGTATTCCACTGTCAGATTGCGGCCGAAGCGGGTGAGTTCGATTTTGACGAAGTAGTAAAGGCGATAACGAAAAAGATGGTCTTCCGCCACCCCCACATTTTCGGTGATGTGCAGCTCCGGAGCAGCAGGGATGTCGCGGTGAGCTGGGAGCGGCTGAAAAAGGCCGAGAAGCCCGGTGATCTCGCGCTTGATGGGATTCCAAAGGCACTGCCTGCACTGACAAAGGCTGCCAGGGTACAGGAGAAAGCGGCCCATGTCGGGTTTGACTGGGACGACTGGCGCGGGGCCATGACCAAGGTCGAAGAGGAGACCGCGGAGTTGGCGCGGGCGATTGGTGAGGCCCGCGGCGTGGCCGGAGAGGTCGGCGACCTTCTATTCGCAATGGTGAATTTGGCACGGCTCTTGGGGGTCGAAGCGGAGGAGGTTTTGAACCGGAGTACGGAGAAGTTCATCCGGCGGATGCGGTTCATTGAAAAGCGGGCGCAGGAAAAGGGTGTGGAGCTGAAAGACCTGGATCTCGCGAAGATGGACGCTTGGTGGGAGGAAGCCAAAAAGCAGGAAAATTAGGGCTATACTGAATGCTATACTGAATTAAGGAATGGAATCCAGATTAAGGAGTGTTTGCTAACACCAGATTTTGTATTGACAGCAAAACTGGAAGTTGGAGAGAGAAGTCGATGATAATTTTTTTAGAAAAAATTTGCGCTAAGCCCACTTTTTTTGCAGGAGAAAGAGGGAGCATGGCGAATCCTAAAACAACCCAAAATACTTCAGGAGGGATGTTTGTGAACAAATCGGAACTGGTGGCAAGTGTTGCAGAAAGGGCAGATTTGACGAAAAAGGACGCAGAGAGAGCTATTTCAGCGGTTTTTGACAGCATCAGCACGGCGTTAAAGAACGGGGAGAAGGTCCAGCTTATCGGTTTTGGCACGTTTGAGGTAAGAGAGCGTGCCGCACGGAAGGGAAGAAATCCACAGACCAGGGCTGAGATCGAGATTCCTGCTGCGCGGGTGCCGGTGTTTAAAGCCGGGAAGGCGTTGAAGGAAACCGTTGCAAAATAAAGCGTAACTGGGGTGCGCTTAGATAAATTTTTAAAGGTAGCAAGGCTTTTCAAGCGCCGGACGGTTGCTCGGGAGGTCTTGCGCGAAGGGCTTGTTTCCGTTAACGGCCGGACCGCCAAGCCGGCTACTCATGTTAAACCGGGGGATATTGTCACTGTCACCTTAGGTTTCCGGACGGTAAGGTTTGAGGTACTCCGACTGAGCGAGCACACAACTACAAAAGAAGCTCCCAGCCTATATCGGATATTAAGCGACTGAAACTCGTTTGCATAGCGGAGAAATAGACCGCGTACGGTGGAGATGTGCGGTCTGTCTTTTTATCTTTCTATAACATTCCATCTGCATTCTTCTCTTTGCATTGAGCCCGGCACTCAGTATTCTTATTCTGCTTTGAATAGCTAACATAATTTCCTTTGGCTTATCGAATGCCTCTCCTTCGGTGCTCGAAAACTGCTCTGAGTGCGGGGCGCGTAACCTTGTCCTGTTCTACGGTGTTCGTCTTCCGGCATAACATTGTACCGTAACAAACAGTCCCCCCTGGCGTTCAGGCGGGGGACTTTTGCCTTTCAAGAAATGAGGTGTTTTCATGATTGGAACCGGGCCTCACAGTTTAAGCGTTGAAGACCGGAAGCGCCTGGTGGCAGAGGGAGTGCGGCAGGTAAATACGTTTACGGATAAGGAGATCCAGGCGGAGACCGTCTTGGGTCATATGGTTCTGAAGGGAACGGGGCTTAACATAACGGACCTCAACCTTGAAAGCGGGAGACTGGTAGTTGAAGGAACATTGCAGTCCATCAGTTATTTGGACGAAAGAACTCCTGCCCGAAGGTCGCTGGGACGCGGTATTTGGGAAAGACTCATCCGGTAATGTCGGCTTTTTACTTCCAGTTGAAAAGCTTTGGCTGGAGCCTGGTTGTCGGTGCGCTTGGCGGGGGGCTCTACGACCTTCTCCGGGTTTCATTTTCGCTTTTGAAATGGCGGTCGCGCGGGAGGGCCGCGCTCGGCGACGTATTATTCTGGCTCTGTTTTACTTCTTTGGCATGTTGTCTTATTCTTGCGGTCAGCGGTGAGCTGAGATTCTACACCTTTTTGGGGATGGCTGCCGGTTTTCTTTTGTATAACAGGTTTCTACGGCGGCGCGTGGTGGCTTTCGAGACGCGCACAGGGGAAGCGCTGCTTCGTCTCCTTCGTTTCCTTAAGAGAGTAATCGTTATCCCCTTCAATCCCCTCCGAAACTGGCTCCACGTCTGGCAGCGGCGCAAGACCCGCCGGTAGAGCGGCCTTTTGCTAAGGAAATTTTTGAGACCAACAGCAGGAAATTCCGCAAATCCGTAGAAAGTATGTACTAATTTTGTCCACATAGTGTGGATAAAAGGGTGTATAACACTTAAAGGTGACTGGTTTGAAGGTCGAGATTAGGGGTGTAGAGAAGCTCAGTTTTCGTGAGCGTCAGGTGGTGGTCCTTAAAGAAACGGGCTATTCGGCTGACGCTATCGCCCGCCGTCTTAAACTGAGCCCTTCAAGCGTGGCCACTCTCTTTAACCGGGCACGCCAGAAAGGGTACGAGGTGGTTATCGTTTTGCCGGGAGGGTTGTTACTGCCTGAGGAGGAGGAACCGGCAGATGACGCTGAGGGCACCGCTTGAGGAAAAGCACAGGCCGGGCAGAGTTCGTATCAATCCCTCCCGGTTGGCAACGGTTTTGTTTTTGTTCTTGCTGGTATACCTGCTTGTCCTGGTGGGAGGACAGTTTGCCCGTCTCCGTGCACTCGAGCGAAGCGTAGTACAGGCAAAGGAAGAGCTGGATGCCGTTAAGGCGCACAACAGATTGCTCTGGGAACAGGTCCGCCTCCTTCAGTCGGACGCCTACGTGGAATCCTTGGCGCGGGACGGTTTAGGCCTGGTCAAACCTGGCGAAGTCCCGGTGATAATTCAGAAGTCGGAAGTCGGCAGTCAGAAGTCGGAAGGTTCGAGGTGCGAGGTTCGAAGTTCAGGAGACAGGAGAAATTAGGGGGACAAAATTAGGGGGACACCATACTAAATTATGAAAAATACACTCATATACTTCAGTATGGTGTCCCCGGAATTCCGGAATTCCCTACGGGATTACTTTATTGAGGGGGTATTCGATTATATCCTGTGCACCTGCCTCTTTGAGTGCGGGGATCAGCTCCCTTACCCGGTGCTCGTCGATCACTACCTCTAAGGCTACCCAGCCGCTGTCGTTATATAGGGGAGATACGGTCGGGTGCTTCATTGCCGGTAAGATCTTGAGCACCTTTTCGAGCTTGCTGCTCGGAACGTTCATTTTCAGCCCTACTTTTGCATAGGCTGCGAGGGCTCCTTTGAGTAAAAGGGCGAGTCTTTCCAATTTCGCACGTTTCCAGGACTCTGCCCAAGACGCGGGGTTGGCGTGCAACCTTGGTGTTGATTCAAGGATTGTAGCGAGCACCTTTAGGTTGTGAGCCTTCAGCGAACTGCCGGTTTCGGTCAGGTCGACAATGGCATCAACGACCTCCGGGACCTTGACCTCGGTGGCGCCATACGAAAACTCGACGTTTGCGGTAACACCGTGGGAAGCAAGATACCGCTGGGTAAGGCGAACGAACTCGGTGGCGATGCGTTTGCTCCGGAGGTCGGATACGCTCCGGATGTTACTATCCTGCGCCACCGCCAAGACCAGTTTGACAGGGCGGTTTGACTGCTTGGCGTAAACGAGCTCCGCAACCTCTATCACCCGGGCCTCATTTTCCTGGATCCAGTCGTAACCGCTCAAACCGGCGTCGAGGACCCCTTCGGATACATAACGGGGTATCTCTTGCGCCCGCATCAGGATAACCTCGATTTCGGGGTCGTCGATGGAGGGATAATATGAACGCCCGCTTGCGGAGATGTGGTAGCCTGCTCGTCTAAAGAGCTGGAAAGTGGCCTCTTGCAGGCTGCCTTTTGGGAGGCCCAGACGCAGTTTCAACTTATCCTCTCCCTACAGGGATTACGAGAAGTTTGTGGCGTGTATTCGCCTGGTACAGCCTTTATCATACAGGGGGGGGAGCCGCCGGTCAAGGGGCGTAATCAAGGTTTTTTTGGGGCAATTAAGCGCGATGGCTCAGTGCAGAATGCAGAATGTGGATTGAAGAATGCGGAATGTTACAAACGAAAATCAAACAATCATTCTGGGTTCTGACTCCTAAACGTCGAACCTCGAACGTCGAACGGACCTCAGAGGTTTAGTCAGTATTAGCTTGAACTATTTTAAAGGGAGTTTTGTTATGCGGGTAGCCGTCATCGAAACAGGCACCAACTCGACACGTTACCTTCTTGCCGACATCAGCCGGGATGGCGTGGTCGGCCGGGTTGAAGCGGCGCTTAAAACCACCCGGTTAGGCGAAGGGGTTGCGGTCACGGGAAGGCTTGCTGAAAAGGCGATGGCCAGGACTGCGGCAGCGGTGGCGGGCTTTTGGCGGCATGCCCGGGAGATGGGCGGTAAGACGGTCCTGCTTGTCGCGACCTGTGCAGTGCGTGAGGCGCAGAACCGGGAGGATTTTTTGGTGCTGGTTAACCGGGCAACGGGGCTGGAGATGCGCGTGCTTTCCGGCACCGAAGAGGCATATTACACCTTTGCGGGCGTTCTTACAGGTATTGACTTCAATCCGGAAGAGGCCGCGGTCGTGGATGTCGGCGGGGGGAGCACGGAAATCATCTGGGTTGAAAATGAGCGCCTTGTTGCGCGCAGCCTTCCGCTCGGAGCGGTCCGGCTGACGGAACAAAAGGCCGGTTTTGAGGTTGTGGAAAGCTGCCTCGGCCCTATCTGCAAACTGATTTCCGGCCGGAGGCTTTTTGGTACCGGGGGGACTATCACCACACTGACGGCGGTAGCGCTGGGGCTTGCTGATTACGAGCCAGACTTAGTCCACGGTTATCGGCTTTCTGCAGAAGAAGTGCGTACGCTCATTTTCCGTTTTACCGGGCTCTCCCTTGAGGAACTGAAGCGGGTGCGCGGACTCCAGCCAGAGCGCGCGGACATTATCCTTGCCGGGGCGCATATTGTAATGGGATTGCTGAAAAACACCGGGGCTCCCGGACTTACGGTCAGTGAGCACGACCTCCTCTACGGGATAGCGTGCCAAGCCGCAGGTGTTGTCGAAAGAAAATATACCTTTAAATAGCAAATACGACAGAACTTGCCATCCCCGTTTAGTTATAATTGTAAGCGGGGGTGGTCCTATTGTGGGAGAAGGTGGAGGTTTATCCGTACCGGCAGAAAAGGGGCCGTGCGGGCCGCGAACTACGGGGCATAGATGAAGAAGGAAAAAGGAGATCCTATAAAAGGCGGCGCGAGGCCTCGTCGGGCTACCGGTTCTCCCTGTTGTTTCAGGAAATCAAAGAACACCGCAAGGGTTTGGCGCTTTACGTGATCGGTTTCTTTTTAGGGCGGGCTGTCTTGCTCGGCACGCTCGTCCCCTTCGGGCCGGCTTTTGCCGTGGCAACGACCCTGAGCTACGGCGGCCGGGTGTGGCCCGTCTGGCTCTCCGTGCTGGCAGGTGAGGCTTTAGTCCTGAAGGGCGCTGCGCTGTTTGCTGGATTAGCCGCCACCCTTGTAACGCTTTTCCTGGTACGTCTTGCTCCGAAAGAACTGCTCGAAAAGCCTTTGGGCGCACCCGGTCTGGTAGCGGTGGCCGCCGTAGTCACCAAGACGGCCTTTTTAGCCTTTGACAGTCCGACCTCCTACGCCTACGTGAGCATCTTCTTTGAGGCGGCCTTTGCCGGTGTGCTTACTTATTTGTTTTGCCAAGGCCTCATTGCGTGGCGTGAAAAACGCGGCCTGCAGTTGGGTGCGGAGGAGCTTTTCTGCCTGATGGTGATCATCGCCGGGGTGCTGGCCGGAAGCGGCGAACTGTCGGCAGGTCCGGTTTCCGTAAAAGGGGTGCTTACGCGCCTCTGCCTCTTGTTTGCGGCCGCCGTCGCCGGCGGCGGCGGCGGAGCGGCGGCAGGTGCGGTATTAGGTGTGATCCCCGGCTTGGCCTATACGGTGGTGCCGGAAGCAGTCTCTAACTACGCCTTTGCCGGCTTTCTCGGCGGGAGCTTCAGGAAGTTCGGCCGGGCGGGAATAGTGGTTGGTTTTGCATTGGGAAACGTATTGCTTGCGGTTTACATTAAAGACGTAAGCGGTTTATCCCAGATCGTTGCGGAGACCGGGTTGGCGACGGCGTTTTACCTCCTGATACCCGTACGCTGGTATGCGGGCCTGCGGTCTTCGGTCACCGGGGCGAAGAGCGTTACCCCGGAGATGAAGACGTTTGGCGATTTGGTCGTAGGCCGGCTGGGCGGCTGGGCGGCTGTGCTTGACGAATTAGCGGCAACCTTCAGCGCGGCTGGTACCGTCCGGCCGATGATGGAAAACCGGGCTGCTGACTTGATAGCGGAAGCAAAAGAGCGGGTTTGCGCCGCTTGCCCGCTTTGCCGTACTTGCTGGCAGTGGGAGGAGAGGGAAACGGCCGGCGTCCTGCAGGAGGCCGTCTCGCTGCTTGAGGGAAAAGGAAGGCTTGTGCCGGGGGATTTGCCGCCATACCTGCAAAAGCGCTGCGTGAAACTGAAAGAACTCACCCTAACCCTTTCCCTCGTTCACGAAACGTACCGGCTAAACAGGTACTGGTACCGGCGGATGGTAGAAAGCCGGGCGGTGGTGGGGGAACAGTTGCGCGGCATATCCGGGGTGTTGCAGGATTTCGCCGGCGAGCTTGGGGACGGGCTGACGCAGGTCGCGGCTATCGAGACGGAACTCTGGGACCTGGTACGCAGCGGAAGACTTCGGGTCAACCGCTTACAGGTCTCGCTGCGGGAGGACGGCAGGGTCGAGGTCGCGGTTGGTACAAAGGCGTGCACCGGAAACCTTTATTGTCAAAGGGTGGTCGCCCCCCTTGTCTCGGAGGTTGCCAGGCGGCCATACTCCGTTGCCCATACCGGCTGCCCCCTCCGGAAGCGCGATGAGGAATGCTCGTTTACCCTTTATCCGGCCCTCCGGTACCGGCTTTCGGTGGGGGCGATGACGGTCGGCAAAGAGGGAAGGGTTTCGGGAGACAGTTATGCCTGCGTTGAGATGCCCGGCGGCCGGTATGCATTGATATTGAGCGACGGGATGGGCACCGGGGCCGAAGCGGCTATGGAAAGCTCGACCACCGTCTCGCTGCTTGAACTGCTTATCAAGGCCGGGTTCAGCGAGGAGTTGGCCGTAAAAACGGTCAATTCGTTGCTCCTGCTGCACTCGCCGGGAGAAACCTTTGCCACTGTAGACATGGCCGTTATCGACCTTTACACCGGGAGGCTGCAGTGGGTGAAAATAGGTGCCGCCCCCGGGTTCATTTACCGCCGGGACGGGACCGCGGAGGTGATCCGGATCCCCTCCCTTCCGGTAGGGATTGTAAACCCGATTGAGGTGGCGGTAGTAGAGAGGGAGTTTGCAGCGGGAGACCTCTTGCTTTTGGTGACCGACGGGCTGCTTGAGGCCCACCGGGGACAGGACGGCAAGGAGGAATGGCTTCTGCAGGCTCTTGAGGAGGCCGGCGGCGGTGAGCCGGAAAAGATAGGGGCTTTCATGCTGAACCGGGCCCGCCTGGCGGCAGGGGGGCCGTTGCCCGACGATGCAACAGTGGTGGTGGCCAAAGTCGTCGAGGCATAGGAATGGCTCAATGCAAAATGCAAAATTGAATTGGGATTAACCTAAATGAGCAAAGAGAGAAACCGGCCGGGGCGGTCGGTTTGTTTTTTTCTGAAACTGTCTTACCGGTACCAAAGCAGGAGTGAGCTTTGCCAAAAAAGCGTTGGCGGAAAGGGAAATGGCAGCCTGCCGTGGAACTCTAACACCGGGTGGTGCGTTTTGGATATTCTGCCGCAGGTACGCGAAACGATCCGGCGTTTTAAGATGCTGCAGCCGGGAGACCTTGTAGTGGTTGGTGTTTCCGGAGGGCCGGATTCCATTGCCTTGCTTGACCTGTTGTACAGGCTGCGGGAGGAGTACCGGTTGAATCTTCACGTGGTGCACCTTAACCACTCCCTTCGCCAAGAGGCTCCCCTCGAGGCTGAGTTTGTAAAGCGGCTCGCGGCCTCCTACCGTCTGCCGGTTACGGTGGAAGCGGCGGACGTTCCGGCGTACGCAAGAGAACGGCGGCTGTCTATCGAGGTTGCCGCACGGGAGGTACGCTACCGATTTTTCGCTTCGGTCCGCAATAGCATCGGCGCAAGACGGGTGGTGCTCGGCCACCAGGCCGACGACCAGGCAGAGACCGTTCTCCTAAATGTCTTGCGGGGTACGGGGCTGACCGGGCTGAAAGGAGTTCCTCCGGTCCGCGGACCTTACATCAGACCGCTTATTGAGGTGCGGCGCGCGGCGATTGAAGCGTACTGCCGCGCTCAGGGGCTGAAGACCTGTGTCGATGCGTCGAACCTCCAGCCGGTTTACCGGCGGAACCGGGTGCGCCATGAACTCATCCCCCTCCTCGAACGGGAGTACAACCCTGCCGTAGTGGAGGCGCTTTGCCGCCTGGCGGCCATAGCGCGGGAAGAGGAGGAGTTCATGGCTAAAGAGGCGGCAGAGGTCTACCAGGAGAACCTTACCCGGCATGAAGCCGGTCCTGGCTTAAAGATTAAAGGACTTCAGGCTGCTGCACCGGCGATCGCCCGGCGGGTAGTAAGGCTGGCCTTCAAGGAGGTAACGGGAAGCCCATACGAACTCGATTTCTTGCATACGGAGAAGGTCTTGAACCTGCTGTTCCAGGATACAGGAAAGGAGGTGTCGCTTCCGCAGAGGATACGGGCGGTACGGTCGTACGAGATACTTTTCTTGAAGCGAGAAAAGGAGGCTGAGATTCCGGATTTTCAGTACCGGCTTGAGGTCCCCGGAACGACCGTCGTTCCCGAGCTGTCGCTTATGCTCGAAGCGTTCATGCAAGACCGGGATGTGAACGCCGCGGCCTTGCCGCCCAGCGAGGCGGTTTTGGACTTCGACAGCCTGCACCCCCCGCTCTTCGTCAGGCGGCGGCGTGCGGGTGACGTTTTTCACCCCTTTGGGTATCCTGCGCCGGTGAAGCTAAAGAAGTTCCTTATCGACCGGAAGATTCCGCGTTACTTACGAGACAGGCTTCCCTTAGTGGTGGACCGTTCCGGCATTGTTTGGGTCGGCGGGGTACGTACGGGCGAACGCGCCCGTGTGACCGCAGAAACCAAACGTTACCTTCATCTCCGGATGGCCGGCATGGAACGAGAGTTATAGGTCCTGGAAGATTGGCATGGCAGGAAAAACGCTTTTTACGCAGTATTGCTAACAATATCTTTCATTAAGAATAGGAGTGCAGTGCTCCATTTTTTGGCTCATTGACCGAGAAACAGATTGAGCGGTCTGTTAGAGGTTTATAATGCACCCGTTTTTGTGGTATAATCTATTGGTTAAAGTGTTAAACGGCTCGTGATCTTATATGGGAGGAGAGTTTTTTGAAACAGCACCTAAAGAATCTGGGCATATACCTGCTCATCGTCCTGGTTATAGTTTTGCTTATCAGATATGCCACCCCTACCAAGACCGATGTAGAAACCATTCGGTACAGCGAGTTTACCCAGGCGTTGGAGCAGGGCGAGGTTGCCTCTGTGGTCATCCGGACCCAGAACGAAACCAACTTCATAGAGGGAACGAAGCGCGACGGCAAAAAGTTCAAAACAACAGGCCCTGTGCTTGACGATACGCTTTATCCCCTTTTGAAAGAAAAGGGTGTGCAGATCGATCAGCAGCCCCCGCAGGAACCGGGGTGGTGGGCGAATCTCTTGACGGCGCTCTTGCCGGTGCTCATTTTTGTCGGGCTTTTCTTCTTTATGATCCAGCAGACGCAGGGCGGCGGCGGCCGCGTGATGTCTTTCGGCAAGAGCCGGGCACGGTTGCATACCGATGAGCGGAAGCGGGTTACCTTCGCTGACGTGGCCGGGATTGGGGAGGTCAAGGAGGAGCTTCAGGAGGTGGTCGAGTTCCTGAAGAACCCGCGGAAATTCAGCGAGTTGGGCGCGCGTATTCCCAAAGGGGTGCTGCTTTTCGGCGCTCCAGGAACCGGTAAGACGCTGCTTGCGCGCGCCGTGGCCGGGGAGGCCGGGGTTCCCTTTTTCAGCATCAGCGGTTCCGATTTTGTGGAGATGTTCGTAGGTGTGGGTGCCTCACGGGTGCGGGACCTTTTTGAGCAGGCTAAGAAGAACGCTCCCTGTATCGTTTTTATCGACGAGATCGACGCCGTTGGGCGGCAGCGGGGTGCAGGCCTCGGCGGCGGCCACGACGAGCGCGAGCAGACCTTGAACCAGCTTTTGGTTGAGATGGACGGTTTCAATCCTAACGACGGGATAATCGTTGTTGCTGCGACTAACAGGCCGGACATCCTTGACCCTGCGCTTCTGCGCCCGGGCCGGTTCGACCGGCAGATCGTGGTGGATATGCCAGACATCAATGGGCGCACTGAGATCTTGCAGGTGCATGCGCGCGGCAAACCGTTGGCGGAGGAGGTCAAGTTAGATGTTATTGCACGGCGGACGCCGGGATTCAGCGGCGCCGACCTGGCAAATGTGATAAACGAGGCGGCGCTCTTGGCGGCCAGGCGGAACAAGAAAAAGATTGATATGGACGACTTGGAAAACGCGGTGGAGAGAGTTATCGCCGGTCCCGAAAAGAAGTCCCGCGTCATCAGTGACAAGGAAAAACGCCTGGTGTCGTACCACGAGGCCGGCCACGCTATCGTAGGCTACCTGTTGCCGAATACCGATCCTGTGCATAAGATTTCAATCATCCCCCGGGGACGGACCGGAGGATACACGCTTCTTCTGCCGAAAGAGGACCGTTACTACATGACGCGCTCTCAGCTCATGGACCAGGTCACAATGCTCCTTGGCGGGCGGGTGGCTGAAGACCTCATGCTGAAAGAGATAAGCACCGGGGCGCAGAACGACTTGGAACGGGTTACCGAAATCGCCCGGCGAATGATCATGGAATACGGCATGAGCGAAGAGTTAGGTCCGCTTACCTTCGGGAGCAAGTACGATACCCCGTTTTTGGGACGGGATCTTGCCCGCGACCGCAACTACAGTGAGGAAGTGGCTTACGCAATCGACCGCGAGGTGCGGCGGCTCATTGATGAATGTTACAACCGGGCACGGGAGATTTTAACGACGCACCGGGATGCCCTGGAGCGGGTGGCAAACAGGCTTTTGGAAGTGGAGACGATCGAGGCGGATGAGTTCGCCCGGCTCATGGAGTCTCCCCAGGAAGAGCCGTCTGAAGAGAGACTTGCCCCGGCGGTATCGTTCAACAAGGACAGGGATACGAAATGTCCCCTCCCAGTAGCAAAACCTGAGCCGGTGGTAACTTTTAACAAGGTGAGCGAGTTGGGGGAGTCTTGCGAAGGCCCCCGCGGAAAATCAGTCGACGTGACCGCCTCTACGTCCGGATGTGGCACGAAGTTGAAGTAGGAGGCAAGGTTTTTTGGAGCAGACTTTTATCATGGTCAAGCCTGACGGGGTCCAGCGGGGTCTTGTCGGCGAGATAATCGCCCGGTTCGAGCGGCGTGGTTACAAACTCGCGGGGCTCAAGATGTTTACCGTACGGCGCGAGGTTGCAGAGATCCATTACGGTGAGCACCGGGAGAAGCCGTTTTTCCAAGGGCTGGTCGCTTATATAACCTCCGGGCCGGTGGTGGCTATGGTATGGGAGGGCAAGAACGTTGTGGCTGCGGCCAGGGAGATGTTAGGCGCCACCGATCCGCAGAAGGCGCTCCCGGGGACAATCCGCGCGACCTACGGTATCGATATCGGCCGGAACATTGTGCACGGGTCGGACTCCCCCGAAAGCGCAGTACGTGAGATCAGCCTCTTCTTTAAGGACGGCGAGGTTTTGACGTATGACCGCGCCGTGGACGCGTGGATATGTGAGTAAGAAGTCAGACTTCAGAATTCAGAATAGTCTTTGTAGGAATTCGCTACGCGAATTCCTTCATAAAAACTCCTGTCTCCTTACTTCGATCTTCTCTCTCCTATCTTTTATCTTCTATAATTCTACATTCTGTATTCTATCTTCGATGTTCTGACTCCTGACTTCTGGTCTCTGACCTCTGACCTCTGCTATACAGGTTGGTACCCGATTTTGACAGCTTGACCTGAATTTCCGGCATTTTAATACCGGTTTTGTTGTTACCCAGGATAAGAAGGTGTTAAACTAAAACGATTGAAAGCCTTCCACAGGCTGGAGAATTTACTTTAGTAGAAGGGATGGGAAGCTGATGCGGGTTGTGCCGAGTGACTTAGAGATCGCCCAGGCCCATAAGATGATCCCAATCCGGGATATAGCGGCCTCGGTCGGTCTTGACGAAGACGACTACGATTTCTACGGCCGTTATAAGGCAAAGATCAACTTGGAGGTTTTGGAGAAATTCCGCGGCCGCCCCAACGGAAAGTACATCGATGTTACCGCGATAACGCCCACGCCGCTGGGTGAAGGAAAGACGGTTACCACGATCGGTCTTACCCAGGGATTGGGCAAGATCGGGAAAAAGGTGATCTGCACCTTGCGGCAGCCTTCGATGGGGCCGGTCTTCGGCATTAAAGGCGGGGCTGCCGGCGGCGGTTACTCCCAGGTCGTGCCGATGGAGGACCTGAATATCCACTTCACCGGCGATATCCACGCGGTCGGCCAGGCACACAATCTGCTGGCGGCGATGATCGACGCCTCGATCCTCCACAAGAACCCGCTCGGGATCGATCCCCTTACGATCATGTGGCAGCGGGTGGTGGACGTCAACGACCGGGTGCTCCGCAACGTGGTGGTTGGCTTGGGCGGCAGGGAAAACGGTTATCCGCGGGAGACCGGTTTCGACATCACGGTGGCTTCAGAAGTGATGGCCATTCTTGCACTTACCACCGGTCTTCAGGACATGCGAAAACGACTTGCAAGGATTGTCATAGGTTACACTTACGACGGCAGGCCGGTAACGGCAGAGGACCTGAAAGCGGCAGGGGCGATGACCGTGATCATGAAGGAGGCCATAAAACCGAACCTGATGCAGACGCTCGAGGGGCAGGCCTGCATACTCCATGCCGGGCCTTTCGCCAACATCGCCCACGGACAGTGCTCGGTGCTGGCTGACATGATCGGGCTGAAGTTGGCAGACTACGTCGTCACGGAAAGCGGGTTCGGCGCGGACTTAGGCATGGAAAAGTTTATGAATATCAAGTGCCGTTACTCGGGGCTGAAGCCCGACTGCGTGGTAATCACCTGTACCATCCGTGCGCTAAAGATGCATGGGGGTGTCGGCAACGTGGTTGCCGGCAGGCCGCTGCCGGAGGAGATACTTAAGGAAAACGTGCCCGCAGTGGAGCAGGGTTGCGCGAACTTGGCGCACATGATCAAGATCGCCAAATCATTCGGCGTTCCCGTACTGGTATCGGTAAACCGGTTTGTATCTGATACCGACGCCGAGGTGGAGGCGGTGCGGCAGAAAGCGCTGGAGGCCGGGGCGGAGGGAGCTTACCCGATCACAGTCTGGGCCGAGGGCGGCGCAGGAGCGATCGACTTGGCGAAGGCCGTCGTGGAGGCCTGCGAGAAACCGGCAAACTTCCAGTTCCTTTACCCGGACGAGCTTACCATTAAGGAAAAGATCGAGGTCATGGCTGCCAGGATTTATAACGCTGCGGGCGTGCGGTATGAGCCCCTGGCGGAAAGGAAGATCCAGCAGTTTGAAGCGCAGGGCTGGGGCAAACTGCCCATCTGCATGGCGAAGACGCATCTCTCCATCTCTCATGATCCAAAGCTTTTAAACGTACCAGGTGATTACATCTTTCCCATCCGGGACATCCGTGCATCGATCGGCGCGGGGTTCCTGTATCCTCTCGCAGGAGCGATGCGGACCATGCCCGGGCTGCCTTCCCGGCCTGCGGCCTTCAAGGTTGATATCGACGAAAACGGGCGTACTGTAGGGTTGTTTTAGGGTCGTTGATCGTCGGACGTCGGCATCAAAAGGGAAGAGCGGTTTTTTAGGGAGTTCCCCACAGGAACATCCGTTTTCTCTAACAATTTCGTTTTGTGCCTGAGTGCAGCGAAAGGCATCCTCCTATACGTTTTTGAAAAAAGGAGTTCGGTGCTCATGCGGATTTGAGCCGTGTTAACTGACAAACTCAGGGAAAATCGCCGGGAGGCGGTTTTGTACAGCCTCCCGGCGACAAGTGATACCTATGCACGGTTAGAAACGGGCAAAATTAGCGGCTTCCTGGGCTAAACGCAATAGCGGCCACGGTATAAGGCCCAGGAGTATTATGCCACCCAACCCGATCAGCAGTGCCGCCTGCGTCCCCCAGCCACAGGGAATCGGAGCTGTTTCAACAGGCTCATCGACATACATCGCCCTAATGACCATGAAATAGTAGTAGATCGAGATAACGCTTAACAACAGCGCAATGCCGGCTGCCACGACATAACCCGCTTGCACCGCGGCTGCGAAGACCGCAAACTTCGCCATAAACCCGGCCAGAGGTGGTATACCGGCAAGGGAGGCCAGCGAAATCAGCATCACGAAGGCGAGGAAGGGCGAACGACGGGCAAGCCCCGCGAAGCTACGGATTTCACCCCCCGAGGTTTCTGCAAACGCGCTGATTACTCCGAAGGCGGCCACCGTAGTTATGGCGTAGAGGAAGCAGTAATACATCACTGCTGCCGTGCCGGCACTGCTTTGCGCAACTATGGCAAGGAGGATGTAACCAGCGTGGGCAATACTGGAGTAAGCCAACAGGCGTTTGATGTTGGTCTGAGGCAGGGCCACTATGTTACCTAGCGCGATGGTGACCACCGCGAGGATAAGCAAGACTGGCAGCCACACCCCGCTTAAACCTGTCAGGCTTTCGCCAAAGAGCCGGAGCACCGCTGCCAAGGCAGCAGCGCTTGATCCGGCTGCCAGAAAAGCAACCGTTGGTGCCGGTGCGCCCTCGTAAACATCGGGCGCCCACATGTGAAAAGGAACGAGGTAGATCTTGAGCCCAAGCCCGACCAAGATCATCAAACTGCCGATCCCAGCCAGCAGCGGCCATTCGCCCACACTGAAAGCCTGCCTTATCGCAGTTAGGTAAGTACTGCCCGTGAGCCCGTAAATCAGGCTCATCCCGTACAGCAATACCGCTGATGCCAAACCGCTTAAAAGCAGATACTTCAAGCCTGCTTCTGCCGGGCGCACCTCGCCCCGCTGTATACCTATCAATACATAGAAGCTGATGCTGATCAGCTCGAGCGAGATGAAGAGTGTGATGAAATCTAACGCGGAAGGCAGAAGCATCATGCCCGTAGCGGCAAACAGGACAAGTGCTGCAAAATCACCCGACTTCACCCGCCGCTGTGAGAGCAGGTCAGGTGCAAAGAGAAGGGTAACTGCACCGGCCACAACAGCTACAAGTTTGAAGTAAACGGCAAGATCATCAACCCGGTAACTGCCATGAAAAGCGGTTTCGTTGACTCCGAGCAGCCGCAACGCCGCAACACCTGCTATTATTAGTACGCTGGCACCGAACCATGCTGCGTCCTTGCGCTCGGGTTCACCCTTACTGAACAAACGTTCCGTGAGTATCACTAAACCGCCCATGCAGGCAATGATCTCAGGCAGTAACAAACCCACGCCCATTCTACTGCACACCTCCTAAGAACGCTAGCCAGCCACCCGCCGAAGGTTCCGGCAACCCCGCCAGGATCGGGCTCAGTCCGTTACTGATCAAGTCCATCAGCAGTGAAGGATATACACCCATCCCGATTATGAAGAAGATTATTACGCTTACCACAACCCAGTCATACCACTGGGCATCGGAGAGAGTCGCAAACTCCTTGTGCCGAAGCGGTTCGAAAAAGACTCGCTGTATGGCACGCAGCATATAATACGCGGTGAAGACAATGCCCGAGATGGCCAGGATGGTCAGAGTGGGGAAGATCGGGAATGAACCCACGAATACCGAGAACTCCGCCCAAAAGCTCGCGGTTCCTGGGAGACCTACCGAAGCTAAGCACCCGATAGCAAAGGCGATCGCGATCACCGGCATAACTTTGGCCAATCCTCCCATCGCGGCTATTATGCGGGTATGCGTCCGGTCATAAGTCATGCCAGCGATGGCAAAGTTGAGGGCGGCCATAATCCCGTGGGCGAAGAACTGGAAGAGCGCTCCGGACAGAGCAGCCGCGGTAAGCGCTCCTACACCTAACACCGAATAACCCATATGGCTGATACTTGAGTTCGCGATCATGTATTTCAGGTCCTTTTGACCCATCGCTACAAAAGCAGCATAAATGACGCAGATCACCGCAAGGATCGCAACCACCGGTGCCCAGATGACCGCACCCTCCGGGAACAGCCAGATCGCCACGCGGATGATACCGTAGGCACCCAATTTCATTACGACGCCGGCGAGGATCATACTACCGGCGGTGGGTGCACCCGTATGGGCGTCGGGCAACCACGAGTGCAGCGGAACGATGGGAACCTGGACGGCAAAGCCTAACGTGAGCAATGCAAACAACCATACCTGCTGGTTATGCGTAAACTGGTGCCGCGCCAATTCTAACAGGTCCATGGTATTGATGCCCGCCGCGAAATAAACGCAGAAGATGCCGAGGAGGATGATCGCTCCCCCCAACGTCAGGTAGAGAGCGAGCTTCATTGCCGCATACTCCTTCTTTGTACTCCCCCAGACGGCGACCAGCACATACTTAGGCAGAACAGCCAGTTCAAAGAAGACGAAGAAGAGAAACAGGTCAAAAGCAGCAAATACTCCTGCGCACGCAAAGGTAAGGGCCAAAAAGGTAATATAGTACTCCTTAACCCGATTTTGGATTCCCCATGAGGCAAACACCCCGGTGAACCCAACAATCGCGGTAAGCAGCAGAAGCGTCGCGCTTATGCCGTCGATACCTACATAGTATTTAACACCGAATGCCGGTAGCCAGTCTATCTTTTCTGCAAACTGGACGCCCCCCGCCGCGAGATCATAGGCAAAAACCAGGTAGATCGAGAGGGCAAGGGAAATGCCCGTTGCAACAGCCGAAACCCACCTGATTACCTCCTTACGCGCGGCAGGAATACACATTATCAACAGAGCCCCGATCAAGGGTGCGAAAACTGTTGCGCTAACTACTGGAAAGCCCATTTATTTCATCCCCCCAATCGCCGCTACCGCACCGGGTTCACTCAGGAAAAGTATCACCACGATCACCAGCACCCCTAAGAAGAAGAGCAGCATATAACGCTGGACAAAACCGTTTTGGAAAAGCCTGAAGATGCGCCCCAATTCCATCATCAGTCTGCCGATACCGTTGGCCAAGACGCCGGTAAAGACGTTGTCTTCAAACCATGCCAGTATTGCAGCACCAGCGTCAACAAAGCGGCGGATAATCCAGAGGTAGATTTCGTCAAAGTAGTACTTCCTTTCAAACAGCCTGTAAACTGGTCCGAGCATTTCCGAAAGCGGGTCGGCGGCAGTTTTCCGCTTCCCGTAAATCGACCAGGCAGCGAGAATACCGACCAGAACGATAATGTTGGAGCTGATCACCGTTGGCATGTGGAACCCGCCGTGGTGCGGATGCTCCCCGTAGTAAATAAACGAGGAGAAACCGTGCTCCAGACCCGGCCAGCCTATGATACCGGCAACCGTGGCAAACACGGCCAAAACTGAAAGCGGAACGATCATGGCCCATGGCTCTTTTCTGAGGTGCCGGTCTGATTCTTCCCGCTCCGCGGGATCCACCGGCTGCATTTTCCATATCTGACTCGGACGCGGGTTCCCAATATCGGGAAGTTCCACATGATGATGATCGTGACCGTGGCCGTGCGCGACCGGGGACCACTCCGAACGCGGCCCGAAGAAGACCACAAAGATCAGCCGGAAGGTGTAAAAGGTGGTCAGGAACGCGACAAGCAGCCCCAGTATGTAAAGTCCCGTGTTAGCGTGCAGCGCAGCGACAAGAATTTCGTCCTTGCTGAAGAAACCGGCGAACGGGAAAAGCCCTGCATTGGACAGGCCGCCGATTATCATGACGATGGC
>DTYU01000238.1 GCA_012961725.1 Desulfotomaculum sp. | reverse complement strand
TAATATTAGGTCTTGACCGAGGTACACCACGGCCATACCGCCTTCGCCCAATTTTTGTATGATTTTATACCGGTTCCCGATGACCCGGCCCACCATTTTCTGCCAGGTATGCCCCTTTCTTTGCGGCATCCAAACAAAATTTGTAAGTCGCGCTTCGCTCCCCTGCAAAACGAAGATTGCAAAGTGCTAAAGTCAAAGTTGTCTTTTTCGCCCTGTTGTGCTTTTTTGAATTTGCATTCTGCATTTTACATTGAGCCCCAGCACTCAACTCTATGACGAACCTGTGCTCAAGCAAATAGTTGCCGGCCTCTTTATCCCTTTACGCCGAGCCGAACGCTGGGCGGTTAATGCCCGGTATCTTTATCAGGATCAGGGTGATGTTATCTGTGCCCCCGCGCTGGAGTGCCATTTTTACAAGCCTTTCCGCCTGTTCGGCCGGTTTTCCCTGCTGCGCGGTGCTCAAGATTTCCGCGTCACTCAGGTGAACAGTAAGACCGTCGGTACAAAGAAGCACGGTATCCTCCGGTTCAAGCGCAACTGTTCCCTTATCTACATGGATCAAAGGCCCGGTACCGATTGCTCGGGTCAGAACGTGACGGTATGGATGTGCTTCGGCTTCCTTGGGTGTCAGCTCGCCCTTTCGTACGAAATCTGAGACATACGAGTGGTCCTCGGTAAACTGTTTTATTTTATTCTCCCTCATCACATAGCCCCGGCTGTCCCCCACATGCAGCCAGTATAGTCGGTCCGACTGGATAATGCACGCTGTAAGGGTCGTCCCCATTTTTTCGTACTTCGGGTTGGCCTGTGCTGCCCTATATACATCCTGATTGGCCTGTTCAAACGCGGCTGTCAAAACATGCAGCGGGTCTCCATGGTCGTTGTCCCTTACAGCCCTTTCCAACGATGCTAAGGCAAGCCGGCTGGCCACCTCCCCGGCATGGTGTCCTCCCAAGCCGTCGGCCACGGCAAAAAGCCCGAGATCAGAGCAAACAAGCAGATTATCCTCGTTCTTTGCTCTCGTCAGGCCTCGATGGCTGAGTACAGCCCATTCCACAGCTCTCCCTCCGGAAAAGACCGTTCAAGCTTATCCTGACTGACCTTTAAGGTCCGTTGAAGGTTCACAGTTCACGGTAACGGCTTATGCTGATGAACCTTGGGGGCCCTTCCTTAGACATTCCCACTTCTCGCTTCTCATTAGGCAGGTGCCGCGACCGGACTTGATATATGATTCGCCCCTACTGCGCTAAACCCTTCCGGCGCAACCGGGCGATAAAAAAGCCGTCGAGTCCCTGGTAGGGCATTAGTTGAACATAGCCGAGGCTCATTGTCCGCCTTAGGTCTATTTCTTCCGGCAAAAAAGGCCGGAGGTCCTCACAGACAAACTCCGGATTATGGCGGGTGAACTCTTTGATCTGGCCTAAGTTTTCGCTGCTGCCGATTGAGCAGGTGCTGTAAAGCAAAACCCCGCCCGGGCGCACGCAGGCAGAGGCGCTAAGCAGAATCTGCTGCTGGAGTGTAATAAGGGCGGAAATCTGCTCCGGCTTCTTGCGCCACCGGCTGTCCGGCTTCCGCCGAAGTACCCCGAGGCCTGAACAAGGGGCGTCAACCAGCACATAGTCCGCCGTTTCAAAAAACAGGCCGTGGCTTTCGCGCGCGTCGCACCTCACGGTCTCGACGCCTTTTACCCCGAGCCGTCTACAGTTTTCCTCCACCAGGGCCAGGCGATGGTCGTAGATGTCAAGGACTAATACCCTGCAACTGTCTCCGGTCAGCTCCGCCACGTGTGTCGCCTTGCCCCCCGGCGCCCCGCAGACATCTAAGACGAAGGAGCCGGGAGCAGGTTTCAGGGCATGCGCGACGAGCATGGAGCTTTCGTCCTGGACGAAAAAAAGCCCCTCTTTAAAGGCGCTAAGCGATTGCAGGTGATGGAGCCCCTGGACAGTTATTCCTTCAGGTGCGTAAGGTGCCGGTGAAGCCGTCACTTTTGCTTCCGTTTCAAGTACCCTGAGGAGATCCTCTCTGGTTGTCCGCAACAGGTTGGCCCGGATGGTTGTTGCCGGGGTCTGGTTGTCTGCCTTACAGATGCGGACGGTTTCTTCAACCCCGAACTCTTTCAGCCACGCAGCAACCACCCAGGTGGGGTGTGAGTAATTAAGGGCTATATGATCCACCGGATTGCTTTCGATATCCGGGAACTCGATATCATCCTTCTCCCGTACGAAGCGCCGGAGTACGGCATTAACAAAACCCGCGACCCGGGGCCCTGCGTATTTCTTGGCGAGTTTAACGGCTTCATTGCACGCCGCGGCCGGCGGTACTCTTTCAAGGTAATAAATCTGATACACCGCAGTCCGCAAGATGTTCCGAACCCATGGGTCTTGCTTGTATAGCGGCTTTTGGATAAACCTTGAAAGCATCCAGTCAATGGTGTTAAGACGCCTCAGCGTGCCATAGCTGAGTTCGGTGAAGAATGCGCGTTCCGCTGCTTGCGGACGGTGCTTTTCAAGCAGCTTGGACACCGTAATGTTCGCGTAAGCGCCGCGCGTATCAACGGCCTTCAGCACCATGAGCGAGAGTTCTCGCGCAGAGTAACGGGGCATCTAAGACTTAACCGTGCTCCGAGAGTTTTCGCCGCCTAAGACGTTTCCCCCTCTCAAGGGGTGACCGCGGAGGAACGCGGCGGCCTGCAGGCGGCGACCGCCGGCAAGCTGCAGTTCGTGAACCGCCACTGCTCCTTCCCCTGCACGAACGATTATTCCTTCATCGCTAATCTCCAGGATTTCACCCGGCTCCCCGGGGAAATCACCCGTCCTTACTGAAACACGCCATATTTTCAGTATTTTTCCTGAAAGGAGCGTTCGCGCTCCTGGCAAAGGATCGAGGGCACGCACCTTATTTCTAATGGCTCCGGCCGGCAGATGCCATGATATAATCTCGTCTGAAGGGGTGAGCGGCGGGGCGTAACTCGCTTGAGAATGGTCCTGGGGAAGAGGCTTGAGCCGGTTGCCTTCAAGACGGCGCAACGTTTCTATCAGCAGCTCTGCGCCCAACCGGGAGAGGCGCTCGGAAAGCGAACCGAAGTTATCATCGTTTAGGATTGGTACCGGCCGTTGCAGCAGGATGTCACCGGTATCCATGCCTTCATCCATAAGCATGATGGTAACCCCGGTTTCGCGTTCCCCGTTCATCAGCGCCCGCTGGATCGGTGCTGCACCGCGGTACTTTGGTAACAGGGAGGCGTGCACGTTTATACAGCCAAGGCGGGGCAGTGTGAGTATCTCAAGCGGCAGAATTTTTCCGTACGCCGCCACGATTATTGCATCGGGCGCCGCTGTACGCAGGCGGTCCAGAAAAGTCTGCTTTTTTAGGCGCTCCGGCTGGAGTACCGGTATGCCGTGGGAAGCGGCGAACTCCTTGACCGGCGGCAGGGCGGTCCGCCCCCCCCGCCCCTTAGGCCTGTCCGGTTGCGTTATGACAAGAACGATGTGGAAACCGTTTGCAAGCAGCGCCTGGATTGACGGAACAGCAAAAGCCGGCGTCCCCATGAAGACCAGCCGCACGCTTCAGCCTCCAACGCGGACCGTTTTGACTGCACGGTCGACGAACAAGATACCATCCAAGTGGTCGATCTCGTGCTGGAGCGCCCGCGCAAAAAGCCCTTGGGCGTCGATCTCCACGGTTTCACCGCGCGGGTTTAGGGCCCGGACCTTAACCTTGGCGGCGCGGGTGACTTCACCCCAGACCCCGGGAATGCTGAGGCAGCCCTCCCGGTCTGTCTCGGCGCCTTCGGCGGACGTGATTTCCGGATTTACAAGCTGGTATAGTCCATCACCGGTGTCAACCACAATCACTCTTTTTAAGACTCCCACCTGCGGCCCTGCCAACCCCACGCCGCTGTTCGCGTACATCGTTTCCGCCATATCGTTGAGCAGGCGTCCAAGCGCCGGGTTTATCTTTGTGACCGGATTTGCTTTTTCCCGCAATATAGGGTCACCGATCACCAGGACTTTAAAGACTGCCATTTCAGAACCTCTCAAATGACCGGGTTAGTTCTCTCACTAACTCATCGGTTTCCTTATGGTGCGGAACCGTACTCACCCGCCCGACTTATATTATATTATTACGTCTCGCCCCTTACAACAACCAGCTTCAACTGTCCCCCGGTCCTCTAAAGCATGTTTTGCGGATCCACGTCGACGGTGATCCTAACCTTCGAGATCCTGGTTCTTGCAAAGTGTTTCAATGCCTCGCTGCAGAGTTCCCTTACCGCCTGTCCCCGTTTTCCCCGCAGGATAACGTGCCAGCGGTACAGCCCCTTTAACTTCCCGAACGGACAGGGCGCCGGTCCCAAAACCGCGTTCTCATCACTGGTCAGTTCCCTTACAACCCTCCCGAACTTTTCAGCCTGTCGGGCCACCCTTTCCTCTTCCCCGCTGCTCATGACAACCCGTACCATTGAGGTATAGGGTGGATAGCCGAAACGGCGTCGCAAGGCAAGCTCCCGCCTGACAAAGGACTCAACGTCCTGGCGGCTGCTGAAACGCACTGCGTAATGCTCCGGGCAGTGAGACTGGATGATGACCTCGCCCGGAAGGCTGCCTCGGCCTGCCCGCCCGGAAACCTGGTAGAGGAGCTGGAAGGTTCGCTCTGCCGCACGGAAGTCTGGAAGAAGCAGCGTCGTATCGGCATTGATCACTCCTACCAGGGTCACCCCAGGGATGTCCAGCCCCTTGGCAACCATCTGCGTGCCGATTAGGATATCCGCTTCGCCGGTACGGAAGGTCTCAAGGATAGAGGCATGGCTCCCCCGGCGGGCCGTAGTTTCAGCATCCATTCTCAACACACGCGCCTCGGGGAAGAGGGCGCTCGCCTCCTCCTGTACCCGCTGGGTTCCGGCCCCGTACCGGCCCAACTTGGGGTTGCCGCACCGGGGGCAGCGTGCCAGATACCGCGTCCGGTAATGGCAGAAGTGGCATAAAAGCGTCTCGGGCTGGTGGTAGGTAAGGGCGATATCGCAGTTGGGACAGCGGATCACGTAGCCGCATGCCTGACAGAGAACAAACGCCGCAAAGCCCCGGCGGTTCAGAAAGAGCAGGATCTGTTCCCTCCGCCGGAGTTTTTCCCTGATACGGTCGGCAAGGAGTCTACTGAAGAGGCTGACCGTCCCTGACCGGAACTCCTCGCGCAGGTCTACAATCCGGACACCCGGCAGGCTGCGCCCGTCGATGCGGCCGGTAAGCCTCAGTTGGCGGTAACGCCCGCTCAGGCAGCGGGCGATGGACTCGAGCGCCGGCGTGGCGCTCCCCAGCACAACCGCGGCTCCTGTAAGCGCGGCACGTGCCAGCGCCGTTTCCCGCGCATGATAGCGCGGTGCCTGTTCTTGTTTGTAGGCCGGTTCGTGTTCCTCGTCGACCACGATTAGACCTAAGTCCGCCGTAGGGGCAAAAACAGCAGACCTTGCCCCGATTACAACCCGGGCCTCACCCCTTCGCACGCGCTCCCATTGGTCGCGCCGTTCGCCATGTACCATCGCACTGTGGGTTACGGCCACCAAGTTGCCGAAGCGCGCTTTGAACTGATGAATCATCTGGTGTGCCAGGGCTATTTCCGGCACTAAGATTACCGCCTGCCTGCCGCTGGCCAGCGCAGCGGCGGTCGCCTGCAGATAAATCTCCGTCTTGCCGCTCCCGGTTACACCGTAAAGATAGAACACCCGATGGTTTTTCGCTTCGATTGCCAGCCTGATCTCTTCAAGTACCGCCGTTTGCTCTGGACTGAGCGTTGGCGGCTCCTGCAGAACGGGCGGCGTCTCCTCAAAAACGCCTGGCAAGGATTGTTCAAACTCAGTGATAAGGCCCTTTTTGATCAAGGCCTCGACGGCCTTTCCCCCTACGCCGGCTTCGCGCAACAACGACCGGCGGCTGATACCCGGCTGCGCGGCAACCGTACTGAGCACGCGCGCCTGGGCCGGAGCCTTAAGGGTTTCGAGCTGCGCCAGAATTTCAGCGAAATCCCCCGAGGGCCAGAAAAAGACCTCCCGCTTCCGGCGTTTACCTGAAGGTCCGTAGACGGCGCTCAAGGCCTCACGAAGCGTGCAGAGGTACCTTGATGCCATCCATCGGGCAAGCCTAATCGATTCAACAGAGACCGGGGGAATTTCTTCAACTAGTCCAACAATCTGTTTCACCTCGATTTGGGGCGGCACTTCTGCGCCAAGGGAGATCACGCAGCCGGTGGTCTGCTGCTTCCCGAAAGGAATAAGGACGACCGAGCCCGGCACGACCTTTCCCCGAAGATTCACCGGTACGGCGTAAGTAAAAACCCCGTCGTTACCATACACCGGCCGGTTTACCACCACCTTCGCAAACTCATGCTCACTCACGCCCCGTCTCTTCCTCCCGGAGTTCCAACACGGCATCGATGACGCGGTGGGCTACTAAATACTTGCTCATTGTGGGCAGATCGAAAAACCGCCCGTCCCGGAAAGCCAGACAGACGGTGTTGGTGTCTGCCTCAAACCCGCCGCCTTCCTGGCATATGTCGTTGGCTACGACAAGATCCAAGTTTTTTGCTTCGAGTTTCTTGCGGGCATGTACCGGTATCTCCCCGGTTTCGGCCGCAAAACCGACTAAAAGCTGGTGCCGCTTATTTTTGCCGAGTTCGGCCAAAATATCCGGGTTCTCTGTAAACGTCACCGTAATTTCCGGCTCGCCTTTTTTAAGCTTTTCTTCCCGGACTCCCTTTGGACGGTAGTCGCTCACTGCAGCACCCATGACCACCACGTCCGCGGTATCGAACCGCTCTAAGACCGCTCGGCGCATCTCCAAGGCCGTAGTCACTTTTACAACCGAGACCCCGGGAGGCTCGGTCAGGGCCGTCGGACCGCTGATAAGAATAACGCGCGCACCCCGATCCCGGGCTGCCCTTGCCACAGCGTACCCCATCTTTCCGGAGCTGCGGTTGGTAAGGTAACGAACCGGGTCCAGCGGCTCCCTGGTAGGCCCTGCGGTTACGAGGAAGGTCAAGCCGCCTAAATCCTTTTTTAGCAATGCCCCGCGGATCATCTCCATCACTGTATCCGGTGGCGGCAGGCGTCCCGGCCCGGTTTCGCCGCACGCGAGGCGGCCGGTCTCGGGCGGGACAATTACCAGACCGCGCTCTTCGAGGAGTCGAAGGTTTGTCTGTACCACGGTGCTGGTATACATCCTTGTGTTCATTGCAGGACAGATAAGCACCGGGCCCTTAAAGGCAAGAAGGAGGGTTGTCAACAGATCAGGAGCAAGGCCGGAGGCGGCTTGTCCGATAAAGTTTGCTGTTGCCGGGTAAACGACAAGCACGTCACCTTTATCGGCCAGGGTGATGTGGGGGAGCGGGTCGGGACCGCCGAACAGAGTGTGATAAACGTCGTGACCGCTGAGCGCCTTAAAAGTAAGCGGGCGGATAAACTCCTGTGCGCCGCGTGTTAACACCACCCGGACGGAGGCGCCCTCTGAACGTAAGCAGGAGACCAAATCCGCAGCCTTGTAAGCTGCGATGCCCCCCGTTACACCTACAATCACCTTTTTCTCGCTCAGCATCATAAGAACTCGTTCCTCAGGCCTGCTATCCACAAAATGGTTTACATTGCAACATGAAAAGATCAAATTGAACTCTTTCGCGCGAAGCCACAAAGGCTTGCTTTAATTTTTCTCACACAAAGCTCATAAAGACAGAAGGTTTCCGCGGCCTGTATTCACGAAGTGGCGTGACGAACGGTTTCCCGAAAGGCAAGTCGCTTCGCCCCATTGAAAAACCCCATTAAAAAACATGAAAATTGTAAATATGATATTTAGATTGTTTATTCTATTTTACAATTTCCAATTTGCAATATTCAATTTACAATGCGACATTCGCAGAATGTCGCCTTATTTAATTCTCTTACCGGGTGGAGTAAACTTCACCTTACCGGCGGAAATGTCTTCAAGACCCTTGGAAACGGGTTTTATACCTTCGTCTAAGAGCCCGGCATTTATCTTGTCCGTGATAGCCCGGGCATACTTTGCGGCTACTATCGCGAGTACATAACGGTTGGTGGAGACGTGCAACAGCTCATCGAGCGGAGGTTTGTTCATCGGCATAAACGTGTCAGCGCTTTCCCTCCTTTTCATTCTTCAAGCTGCTCCATCCCAAGATTCCGCCGCGACCGGCACTTTTCTGCGGTTCTGATGGCGTTGATCTTCTTCACCGCCTCCTCCACCTTATCATTCACCACAACGTAATCATATCGGCCGTAACACCGCAGTTCCTCCCGAGCCCAGCAAAGGCGGGCCTCAAGCGCAACAGGATCTTCAGTCCCTCTTTTACGCAGCCGGGCGCGCAGTTCTTCGATCGATGGAGGAAAAACGAAAATCAACACGCTGTCTGGACACTTTTCCCGTACCTTGAACCCCCCCTGAACATCGATTTCGAGAATCACGTCTTTTCCCGCGGTTCTTGCTTCCATAACTGGTCTTAGAGGAGTGCCGTAATAATACGTGTATACGCGAGCCCATTCTAACAGTTCGTCTTTCTTTATTAATTCCTGAAACCGCTCTTCCGAAAGAAAAAAATAGTCTAGGCCCTCTCTTTCTCCTTTACGCGGTGGGCGGGTCGTCATGGAAATTGAGAGGTGAATCGATGAATCCATTGCTTCAAGTGCGCGGCAGATGGTTCCTTTACCGACTCCAGAGGGCCCGGAGACCACCAGTAGCAGCCCTTGATTCACTCTTTAGGCTCCTCTGCCCCCGATCCTTTTGGAGTTAAGCGGTGTGCTACCGTCTCGGGCTGGACTGCGGACAAAATCACGTGATCCGAATCCGTGATAATGACCGCCCGCGTCCTCCGGCCGTAAGTGGCATCAATCAGCATTCCTCCGTCACGGGCTTCGGTGATGATCCTTTTGATGGGCGCTGATTCCGGACTAACGATAGCAATGATCCGGTTGGCGGAGACGATATTCCCGAAACCGATGTTGATAAGCTTGATATCCAAGACACTCCCTCCTCCCAAAACGGTACTTCTCTCGACGGGCGCGGTGTTTTATTCAAGATTCTGCGCTTGCTCCCGCATCTTTTCAAGTTCGCTCTTCGCGTCAATGACAAGCTGACTGATACGCAGGTTTTGGGCCTTGGAAACAATTGTATTGAATTCCCGGAACATCTCCTGTAGTAAAAAGTCGAGCCGCCGGCCTGCGGCCGATTCGGACACCAGCGTTTCTTCGATTCGTTCAGTGTGGCCCCTCAGGCGCACCAGCTCTTCGGTGATATCCGCCCGTTCCGCGAGCAGCGCCGCCTCACCTAAGACCCGGCCGGGCTCTACCAAATCAGAAAGACCGCCCAAACGTTCCAAAATCCTTTCCCGGTAAGATTGGACAACCCGCGGCGCCTCTTCTTCTATCAGCATACAAATCCCCTTGATGCGCCCAAGACGATCCTTGATATCCTTTACAAGACTGGCACCTTCAGCTTCCCTTCTCCGGATCAGTTGCGCAAGGGCTTCTTTTGTGGCCGTTTGCAGCACGGGCAACATCCTGTTGATATCGCCACGCGTTTCAACAAGGTTCATCACACCCGGCTGAGCAATTATGCTCTCCAAACTAACGGATTCCTTCATTCCCAAGCAACGGCAGAGATCCTCCAAGGCTTTATGATATGCGATTGCAAGCTCCTTGTCAATTTGTACGGCTACGTTTTTACCCGCTATCTCTTCTATGGTAATATAAGCCTCCACCCGGCCCCGCGCAACATTTTCCTGGACAAGCTTTCGCAAAGAATCCTCGAAGCACATGTAAGCGCGCGGCAACCGAACCATCACGTCGCAGAACCGATGGTTTACCGCCTTGATCTCTACTATGACCTTTCCACCGGGGAAAACTGCTTCGGCGCAGCCATACCCGGTCATGCTACGCAATTTCCCTCTCACCGCCCTTATTTTTCGTTCTGGATCTATTTCTTTTTCTGCCTGAGATAAAAAATCCCTGCAAAATTTTCAGAAAAAGTGCCGAAATCGTCCCAAACAACAGTTTTCGCAGCTCTTTACTGCGAGAATGGCTCGTTGGTACCCAAGCCCTTTTTCGATAATATGTTCACAACTCCGAAAAATCGGAAAGACCGGTCTCTACTATCGAAGACTGCCGAACGCGGCGGCGATCCGGTCCATGCCTTCGGCAATCTCCTCGAGAGAGGCGGCGTAGGAGAACCGCAAACAACGATCGTTCCCGAAAGCAATTCCGGGTACAACGGCCACTTTGGCCTCTTCGAGAAGGAAGGCTGCCAGGTCGCTGGCGCTGGATATTGTCTTCTCCCCCCAGCGACGCCCAAAGTATGCAGAAACGTCGGGAAATGCGTAGAAAGCGCCGGCGGGTGTGGGGCAGTTGATGCCGGGGATGCCGTTAAGACGCTCAAGGATGTACGTCCGGCGGGCAGCGAAGGCCGACCGCATCTCTGCCACCGCTTCCTGCGGACCGTTAAGCGCCGCGACGGCTGCAGCCTGAGCAATAGAGGTCGGATTGGAGGTGCTGTGGCTCTGAAGATCCGCCATTGCCTTGGCCACCGGAGCAGGGGCGGCCGCATAGCCTATCCGCCAGCCGGTCATGGCGTACGATTTCGAAACCCCGTTCACCACCACCGTCTGCTGCTTGATTTCTGGACCGAGCGAGGCTATGCTGAAGTGGGCGGCGCCGTCATAGATCAGCTTTTCGTAAACCTCATCAGACAGCACCCAGATGCCGGCCCTCACCGCCACCTCCGCGATTGCTGCCAATTCCTCCTTCGTGTATATACTGCCGGTCGGGTTCGAAGGCGAGTTCAGGATCAACAGGCGCGAGCGGGGGGTGAGTGAGCCGGAAAGCTCTTCCGGAATCAGTTTATAGCCGTTTTCGGCCCGGGTTTTAACCACTACCGGTTCAGCGCCCGCAAGCTTCACCTGCTCAAGGTAACTCACCCAGTACGGTGCAGGTACAATCACCTCGTCTCCTGGCTCGGCCAGCACCTGAACAGCATTATATAACGAATGCTTGGCGCCGCAGGAGACGACGATCTCATCCGGCCTGTAGGTGAGGTCGTTATCGCGAGCAAACTTTCGGCAGATGGCCTGCCGTAGCTCGAGCGTCCCTGCTACTGCCGTATACTTTGTCATGCCCCTCGCCATCGCTTCGGCAGCGGCGGCCTTAATATGCTCAGGAGTATCGAAATCGGGCTCGCCAACCCCGAAGTTGATGATCCGCTCCCCCGCCGCCGCGAGCTCTTTTGCCCTCGCGTCAACCGATAGGGTCGGTGAAGGGCTGATCCCCCTGGCACGGCCTGAAAGTTTCACGGCTCCTGCCTCCCTTCTAAAAACTGACCCGGCCTAATACCTGTTTCAGCCGGTCAAACGCTTCCCGCAACCTCCCGGTCGGTACCGTTAATGAAATCCTGAAATACCCGGCCCCGTACTTACCGTATCCGCTGCCGGGAGTGACCACGACACCCGCCTTTTCGATCAGTTCTTCGGCGAACGACTCCGAGGTAAAGTTCCTCGGAACCGGCAGCCAGAGGTAAAAAGACGCCTTTGGCGGCTGGATGTGCCATCCCATCTCTCTCAGTGCGTTAACCGCGATCTCCCGGCGTTCCTTGTACAGGTCGTTCATCTGAGCCAGCGTCTCCTGGGGCCCGGTAAGACCGGCTATCGCCGCGTACTGCACGACCTGAAAAACGCCTGAATCAATGTTAGACTTGAGCGTTCCCAAACAATCGATAGCCTCTTTTTTCCCTGCCGCCCAGCCGCACCTCCACCCGGTCATGTTGTAAGGCTTGGAGACCGAACCGAACTCTATCCCTACCTCCTTTGCTCCGTGAACCTGTAGAAAGCTGGGCGGCCGGTATCCGTCGTAGGCGATTTCTGTATAGGCGGCATCATGGCAAACGAGAATGTCGAACTCCCGCGCAAAGGAAACCGCCTCCATGAAAAACTCCTTAGTCGCCACCCCGGCGGTAGGGTTATTCGGGTAGTTCAGGAAGAGTATCTTCGCCCGCTTCGCTACCTCCGTAGGGATTTCATCGAACCGCGGAAGAAAAGCGTTTTCGGGAAGAAGCGGCAAAGTGTAAGGCTCTCCGCCGGCGAGGATCGTGCCGCCTGCGTATACGGGGTATCCCGGATCGGGTACCAGCACCGTGTCCCCGGGATTGACGTAACACCAGGAGATATGGGCAATTCCTTCTTTGGACCCGATAAGGGAAACGACTTCGCTCTCGGGGTCCAGGGTAACCCCGAAACGCCGGGCATACCATTGGGCGACGGCATCGCGAAACGAGAGCATCCCTGCCGAGGAAGGGTACCGGTGGTTCTCCTGCTCGTAGATCTGCCGAGCGGCTTCTGAGCAAATATGCGCCGGTGTCGGCTGGTCCGGGTCACCGATACCGAGACTGATAACATCCACGCCCGCCGCCTTTTTCTCTGCAATAAGCCTTTCGATCTTAGCAAAAAGATACGGCGGTAAGTTTCTCACTCTTTGGGCTGCCTCCGGCAACACTATCCCTCCCAAAATAAATTACGGGGACACCATACTAAATTATTTTTTGGTTATCGGCTTGCCCCGCCTGATATCCCCTTTA
>DTYU01000237.1 GCA_012961725.1 Desulfotomaculum sp. | reverse complement strand
TGCCTGCCGGCAGGCACGGCTTCAGGCGGTGAAGCGCGGGAGTTTTAGGTGGGAAAAGCAATCGTTTGGCACAATAATTTAGTATGGTGTCCCCGAAATTTTAGGTGATGAAGGGCGTTCTTAATCTGCTGAAGCCGCCGGGGATGACCTCGCACGACGTCGTCGATCTTGTACGAAAGCTTACAGGGCTGAAGAAGGTAGGCCATACCGGTACGCTCGACCCGGAAGCCAGCGGCGTTTTGGTGATCCTGCTCGGCAAGGCGACTAAGATAGCGCGGTTTATTACCGCGGAGGACAAGGAGTACCGGGCGGAGGCCGTATTGGGGATAGAGACCGATACCCAGGATGCCTCAGGGGCGATGACAAGGGTTTCAGACGCTTCCTGGGTGACTCCGGAAGACGTATTAGAGGTGTTGCCGCGTTTTACGGGCAAGTTAAGCCAGGTCCCCCCGCCCGTATCGGCTGTTCGTATGCAGGGCAAGAGGCTGTATGAACTGGCCCGTGCGGGTCAGCTCGTCGAGGCGCCGCCGCGGGCGGTCGAGATTCACCGGCTGCGCCTTATCCGGGGTGAATGGAGAGGGAGAAACCCCCGTGTGCTTCTCGAGATTTCGTGTTCCAAAGGAACGTATGTCAGGGCGCTTGTCGCCGAAATCGGGAAAGCCTTGGGAACGGGCGCCTGTGTGGGTTTTCTGCTGCGCACGCGCGTAGGCAGTTTTACAGCTCAGACGGCGTATACCCTTGAGGAGCTGAAAACCCTAAAAGAGTTAGGGCGGCTTGAAGGCGCAGTCATTCCGGTCAAAGAGGCGCTCGGATGCCTGCCGCAGGTTGAGGTCAAGCCTTCGGCGGTCAGATCGGTTTACAGCGGGAGTAAGCTTTACCCGCCGGGGTGTATCACCGATACCGGCAAGCTTGAGGCAGGAACCCTTACGCGATTAGTTTCAGGGCAGGAGCTGCTGTCGGTCGCACGGGTGGAAAGTGCGGCCGACGGCCGGGTAGTACTTGTGCCCGTTTGGGTAAACAGATAGTCTGGGTAGGCTGATAATAAGTGCTCAATTGGGGAGGTTTTGCGTTGAGGATTCTTAACGACTACCGCGGCTTGCGCCATCTGTACCGGGGGATATGCATCGGCCTGGGTAACTTCGACGGTGTTCATTTAGGTCACCAGCAACTGATAAATCAGCTTGTAACGTCTGCCCGCAAGGCCGGTGGCACAGCCGTAGTCTTTACCTTTGAACCGCATCCCGCCGCGGTTTTGAAGCCGGAGACCGCGCCGCCCCTTTTGCTGGCGCCGGAGCTTAAGCAGCGCATCATTGCGGGTTTCGGCGTCGATCTCTTCTTAGCCGTCCCTTTCACCCGCGAGTTCGCGATGCTTGCGCCGGAAGCCTTTGTCAAAGAGGTGTTGTGCGACGAGATAGGTGTTAAATCGGTCTTTGTGGGGTACAATTACACCTTCGGACACCGGGGGGCGGGTACGCCGGAGACCCTGGCTGCGTTAGGACTAAGGTACGGTTTTGAGGTCAGCGTGGTTCCGCCGGTGACGGTGGACGGCAAACCGGTCTCCTCCACACTGATCCGTAATCTCCTTACAGAGGGTAATGTGGGAGAGGCACGGCGCTATCTCGGCTACTACCCGGTATTTGCCGGCACCGTCGTGGCCGGTGAACGCCGGGGAACCGATTTGGGCTTTCCGACCGCAAACATAGAGGTAGAGGACCAGTTGCTGGTACCGGCCAACGGCGTTTACGCCGTTAAGGTGACGGTTGACGGGGAAATGTTCCTCGGAGTGGCAAATATCGGTGTATGTCCGACCTTTGCCGGCGGTCTCCCCCGCAAACGGCGGATAGAGGTGTTTCTCTTCGACTTTGACGGCGATCTTTATGGCAAGCGTTTAGAGGTTTCCTTTACGATACGGCTGCGCGGGGAGCGGCGATTTGAGTCGGCTGCAGAGCTTGCAGAGCAAATACGCTGCGACGTTGCGGCTGTTAGGGCACTTGCCGAGTAGGTCCGCGGGGAGTCATTTACAGCACCGCGTATTTGTGCTAAAATCTCATTTGAACGCTTTATGAGCGGAGAAAGGTGACGCTGCCGTGGTTCGTTTAGACTTGGCGCAGAGACCGGCCGATATTCAGGTCTGGCTCAACCAGATCGCGGTAATCTGCCTGAGCGAAGATTTTCAGCGGCTAAAGGACGAACTGGAATTATATTATAGGCAAGCGGATCCTTCAAGGGCAGGCATTAAGGCGTTCGCAGATGCGCTTTATGCGTTCTTGACAGAATATGAAGATACCGGGGCGGCGTCTTTTGTCTGAGGCAGGCCTTTATGCGGGTGATTATTACGGAGCATGCGTTGAGGAGACTTCGTGAACCGCGCCAGGAGGATATAACCGCAGGAGATATTATTGCTGCTGCCGGGTCAATACCGGGAACGGTCGTTTCGACGACTCGTTTCCGCGGTTTTACGTCCCGGTCGAACCGGGTCTTTGATATCGTTATCAAGGATATACTCGAAGGGCGCCTGGTCATCACGATCATCGGGAAATAAAGGGCGGACACGGACAAGTCGTCCCGCATTCTCCGAATCTCTGGGTGGGGAGTAATGATTTAGTATGATGTCCCAGAAATTTTGTGAGCATGAGATCTAACCTTGAACCTTGAACCTTGAACTGACCCCAAAGGTCAGTCAGTATAAGTTATTTTCGAGGGAGGTGAAGGTGGTGGCGCTGACAGCCGAGAAAAAGCAGTCGATCATTGAATCTTTCAAGGTTCACGAAAACGACACCGGTTCGCCGGAGGTGCAGATTGCCATCATGACCGAAAGAATCAACCTGTTAAGCGAGCATCTTAAAGCGCATAAAAAGGATTTTCACTCGCGGCGGGGTCTGTTGAAATTGGTCGGTCAAAGGCGGGCACTTTTGAACTACTTGCGGGACCACAGCTTTGAACGCTACCAACGGTTGATTCAAAGATTAGGTTTGCGGAAGTAGGGGGGATAACCCCGTTTTTTTAGGAGGAAAAGGATTTTATGCTAACGAGAAGCGTTCTCAGGAAAGAGATGTCTATCGGCGGACGGGAACTGTCATTGGAGGTCGGGCATGTTGCCCGGCAGGCGTCCGCTGCGGTTATTGCCCGCTATGGTGAAACCACTGTTTTGGTAACTGCCACCATGGCTGCGGAGCCTAGGGAGGGTATCGATTTTTTCCCGCTGCTGGTTGATTATGAGGAACGCCATTATGCTGTAGGGAAGATACCCGGCGGTTTTCTCCGCCGAGAAGGGAGACCCGGCGAGAAGGCCGTCCTTTCCGCACGCCTCATCGACCGCTCGATTCGTCCGCTTTTCCCAAAGCAGATGCGGCGCGATGTCCACGTAGTAGCGACCATTTTATCCGTTGACCAGGACTGCGCCCCCGAGATAACGGCGATGGTCGGGGCTTCAGCGGCACTTACGCTTTCGGAGATTCCGTTTGCAGGACCGATCGGCGGCGTAATGGTGGGGTTGGTGGATGGGGAACTGGTGATGAACCCGACGCTTCCGCAAGAAGAGCAGAACAAACTCCACCTGGTTGTCGCCGGCACCGGGGAAGCGATCATGATGGTAGAATGCGGGGCTAATGAGGTGCCGGAAGACACGGTGCTCGAGGCGATAGACCGGGGACACCGGGTCGTGGGGGAGATCGTGGAGTTTATTGCCGCTTTCCGGCAAGAGGCTTTGGGCTTGGGACTTGCGTCTCCCAAAATAGAGGTACAGTTCCCGGAACCGGATGCCGGCCTGTTAAGTGAGGTGACGGAGGCGGCGACAGCGGCCTTTCATAATGCGGTACAGCGCTGCGTCGAGGAGCGGCTGGACAAAAAAGCACGGGATGAGTTGCTGGAGAATGTAAAGAACGAACTCGTAGCCGGGTTTTTGGAAAAATATTCGGACGCGGAGGCCTTTATTAGGGAGCAGACAGAGACTGTTGAAAAGGCCGTAGTGCGGGAGTTCATCCGTTCGAAGAAGGTGCGGATCGACGGCCGTGCTCCTGGCGAGATCAGGCAGCTCAGCACGGAAGTCGGGTTTCTGCCGAGAACCCACGGTTCCGGTCTTTTCACCCGGGGGCAGACGCAGGTATTGTCCGTGGTAACCTTGGGCGCAATCGGTGATGAACAGATCTTAGACGGACTCGGCATTGAGGAGTCCAAGCGTTTCATGCACCACTACAACTTTCCGCCTTACAGCACCGGGGAGGTCCGCCCGATGCGGTCTCCCGGAAGACGGGAAATCGGACACGGAGCCCTTGCTGAGCGGGCACTCGAAGCGGTCATCCCGCCCGAGGATATCTTCCCTTACACCATCCGCATCGTTTCGGAGGTCTTGGAATCGAACGGCTCGACTTCAATGGGCAGTGTATGCGCTTCCACCCTTGCGCTGATGGATGCCGGGGTGCCGATAAAAGCCCCGGTGGCCGGAATCGCCATGGGCCTGATCAAAGACGGCGACGAGGTGAACGTCCTGACCGACATCCAGGGGATCGAGGACCGCTTAGGCGACATGGACTTTAAGGTTGCGGGGACGTCCGAAGGGATTACGGCGCTCCAGATGGACATCAAGATCCCGGGGGTCACGCGCGCGATTTTGGGCCAGGCGCTGGCGCAGGCGCGGGAGGCGCGTCTTCATATCTTGGACGCGATTAAGCAAACGATCTCGGCGCCCCGGCCGGAGCTTTCACCCTATGCGCCGCGCGTTTTGCGCACGGTCATTGATCCCGATAAGATCCGTGATGTGATCGGCCCGGGCGGAAAGATCATCCGCAAGATCATCGAGATCACCGGGGCCGAGATCGATGTCGAGGACGACGGCCGGGTCTATATCACCGCACCGACGCAGGAAGCGGGGCGCGAAGCCATGGAGATTATTGAGAGTCTCACGGCGGAGGTCACGATCGGGAAAGTCTATTTAGGCAGGGTCACCCGCGTGGCGGAGTTCGGGTGCTTTGTCGAGATAATCCCGGGGGTGCTCGGTCTACCGGGCAAAGAGGGGCTGGTGCACATTTCGCAGCTTGCGCCGCAGCGCGTGGAAAGGGTGGAGGACGTAGTAAAGGAGGGCGACCAGGTCTTGGTTAAGGTGATCGGGTACGATAACCAGGGAAGGATCAAGCTCTCTAAGAAAGAGGCGATGCGGGCGATGGAGTACCGGGAAGGCAAACGGCACCAAAGACGCCCGCCGCGCATAAAGATGCATTCCTGAAAAAGAGCGCGCATAAGCATTTTAGAAAACTGACGGATCCCCTTTGCGGGGATTTCGCTTTTTTTCAGGAGGTTGTCCTTATGCCCATTTTCGTTTTAAGGGTGCGCTGGATGGTGCGGTATTTGGTGCTCTTGCTCCTCGGCTTCGGTATTCCATCCTTTGCGGGATACTTGATCGCTCTTGAAGACAGGAACGTCTCAACCGGCGCGCCGGGGCCTGTTTACCAGGGTTCGACGGATAAACGCCGCATCGCGCTTACGTTTAATGTTTTCTGGGGTGAGGAACACCTGCCGCAGATACTGCAGACCCTCCGGAGGAATAACGCCAAGGCCACCTTTTTCCTCGGTGGCTGTTGGGTAGATAGATTCCCGGAGTTGGCCCAGGAGATCGGACGCGACTTCGAGGTGGGCAGTCACAGCTACTACCACCGGCACCCCGACCGGCTTTCGGTTGCCGAGAACCTTGCGGACCTAAAAAGGGCAGAGGCCGCCATCCGGCGCGTCACCAAGAAGCGGCCGCGCCTCTTTGCTCCGCCGTACGGGGAGTGCGGTCCTTCTATCCTCCAGGCGGCGGATGCGGCGGGGTACCGGGTTGTTCTGTGGAGCATCGATACCGTCGACTGGAAAAGACCCGCAGCGGCCAAAATCAGCGGGAGGGTCATAAGCCGCGCGCACAACGGCGCAATTGTGCTCCTGCACCCTACCGCGCCTACGGCAGAGGCGCTGCCAGCCATAATTCGGGAGCTTTCCGGACGCGGTTTCGAGTTTGTAAGTGTATCCGATCTCTTAGGAGCAAATTAGGGGGACACCATACTAAATTATTGAAACGCCCACCCCGTGTGATTCAGTTATGGTATCCCCTGAATCTCCCTTGAGGCTGGACGTTGGAACATAGGATTATTGGATTTGTTATCAGGGAAACTTATCTCAAGAAGGATTGCGGCGTTTCCTGTAGAAATTCCTTTAGGATTGACTGTAAAGAGGGTGTTACTTTGGTACAGATAGAAGAACTGCCCAACGGTGTCATAATTTTGACCGAAGAGATCCCCCATGTCCGGTCGGCGGCGGTCGGCATCTGGGTGGACGTGGGGTCAAGGGATGAGAAGCCGGAGCAGAACGGCATCTCTCATTTTATTGAGCATGCCCTTTTCAAGGGGACGGCCAGCCGTTCCGCGAAGAGGATTGCTGAAGAGCTCGACGCTGTGGGCGGCCAGCTTAACGCCTTTACCGCAAAGGAATACACCTGCTATTATGCGAAAGTGCTTGATGAGCACTTCCCATTAGCGGTTGACGTTTTAACGGACATGCTTTTCAACTCCCGATTTGACCAAGATGACTTAGAGCGGGAAAAGAACGTGATTCTCGAAGAGATAAGGATGTACCAAGACACCCCCGATGAGCTGGTGCACGATGTCTTCACCGGTACCATCTGGCAGGGCCACGCCTTGGGGCGGCCGGTTATCGGCACTGAAGAGGTGGTCAAGGACCTCTCCCGTGAAGATTTGCTTCGTTTCTATGAGGACCATTACCTCCAGGGCAGAATGGTGGTGGCGGTTGCCGGCAACGTGCCGCACGCAAGGGCGGTAACAGCGCTTGAGGCTGCTTTCAACAAGGTAGGCGGAGAGAAAAGAGCGCAGACGAGGGTCCGGCCGGAAGCGAAGGCTGAGATCTGCCACTGTACCCGGGATACCGAGCAGGTACACCTCTGTATCGGCACGCCGGGGGTTGCCTTAGGAGACGATGTGGTATACGTATTCCAGGTGCTTAATACCGCCTTGGGCGGCGGGATGAGTTCCCGGCTCTTCCAGCGGATACGCGAGGAGAGCGGGCTGGTATATTCGGTTTATTCTTATCACAGCTCTTACCATGATACAGGGGTCTTTTGCGTATATGCAGGCTTGGCGCCGTCGAACGTAGCCCAGACGCTCGACATGGTCGCTGCCGAGTTTGCCGCCGTCCGGAACCGGGGCATCACCGAAGAAGAGCTGGCGCGGGCGAAGAACCAGCTCAAGGGGGGTTTCCTCTTGAGCCTCGAGAGTGTCACCACCAGGATGAGCCGGATGGGGAAGTCGCAACTTTATCTTGGTAAGGTGCTGACGCCTGAAGAGGTGGTTACGCGGATCGAAAGGGTCACCTTGGACGACGTCCACGGCTTAGCCGATGCTGTTTTTAGGCCTGACAGGTTCACCTTTGCTTCTATAGGCCCCTGGGAGGATGGCGCTGCCTGGAAGAGTGCCCTCGGGAGGCTTTCCTGATGCCGGCGGGGCAGGTTGAGGTCTCGATCCAGCGCCTCCCCGGCGCGGGGGAGCTGCCGCTGCCGGAGTACGCCACTCCTGACGCCGCCGGGCTCGACCTATACGCGGCTGTTCCGGAAGCCGTGGAGCTTGGACCCGGTGAGCGGCGTTTGATCCCAACGGGTATCGCTATCGCCCTGCCGGAAGGGTACGAGGCGCAGATTCGCCCCCGCAGCGGCTTGGCCCTCAAGCACGGCGTCACCCTCCTTAACAGCCCGGGAACGGTCGATGCCGACTACCGCGGCGAGATAAAGGTCCTCATGATAAACCTCGGCCGGGAGCCTTTTCTGATCCGGCGCGGGGACCGGGTCGCACAACTTGTCGTCCAGCCGGTCACGCGGGTCCGGTGGCGGGAAACGGACACCCTTGGCACCACCCCGCGCGGTGACGGCGGTTTCGGGCATACGGGCTGAAATTTCCGCTGGGCTGTTCCGCTTCTGACTTTCCTGCCTTCAACTCTTTCTACGATTATAAAAGTGGTGCAGTAACCGTCTACGGCATATTTCACACCTCTCGCGATCCAAGGAAACGGCGTCAGCGTCTTCCTTGAAAAAAGCCGCGTATGCCCACCCATCCCACTGTCACAAAATGATACCTCCCGGTGTTAATTAAGTAAAAAACAAAAGGAGGGGTTTCTTTCATGAAGCGGCGTGTCTTGTTCGCGTTCGTCATCGTTGCTTTTTTAGTCACTGTTGCCGTTTCAGCCCTCTCGGTGCTGCCTGCTGTATCGCTTGCCGGGCGTTTCTTAGGACCTGCCGGCGAAGAGCTGAAGACCTTTGCGTCTTATCGAGAGCTGGTAAGTTACATCGAAGAGCGTAGCGCAGCGGCGCACCGGTTGGGCTGGGGGTTGTATGGCGCCCGGCCTAAGGCCGGCGGCTGGACGCTTGCTCCGCGGATGGCCGCAGAGGAGACACAGGCGCTGAAGGCCGCACCGCCAGCGGCTGGGGGAGTACCGGACGCCTTGCCGGAGGCGGCCCGCGACTATTCGGCCACGAACGTGCAGGTGGCGGGTGTAGATGAGGCCGACATCGTGAAGACCGACGGCGAACACCTTTACGTCTTGTCCGGAAACGAGGTGGTGATCCTCAAGGCCTACCCGGCTAAGGAGGCCCGCGTGCTGGCGCGACTGCATTTTCCGGGCACGTCCCACGAGGCCTTTATTGCCGAAAACAGGCTGGTGGTGCTCGGCGGCAAAGCGGGTGAGTTTCTCGCGCACGTTTATGATGTCAGCAGCAAGGAAGAGCCGCGGATGACACGGCGGCTGAGTCTTCCCGGGCGCTACGTCACTTCTCGTTTGATCGGTGACTATGCTTATGTCATAATCACCGCACCCGTTTACGAAGCCCTGCGTCCAGGGAAGGAGAAAGTGGTCCTGCCCAGAATAAAGGTTGACGGCGAGGAACAGACTGTTCCTCCCACGCACATCCACTACTTTGACGTTCCTGACCACAGCTTCCAGTACACCGTCATTTTGGCGGTGAACGTCCAAGATGAGAACGAACCGGTCACGGAGAAGACCTTTTTGACTGGGGTTTCCCAGAACGTTTTTGTCTCGCAGGAACACATCTATCTTACCGCGAGAAAGATGCCGGATCTGATCAAAGAGAGCCGCGGGTTCTTTGAGCGGATAATCCCCGTTCTGCCAGGTGAGTTGCGCGCTGAGATGGCTGAGATCCGCGACGCCGAGGCGGACTTCGCCGCCAAGCTGAGAAGGGCGGAGTCTTTGATCGATGATTACCTCTACGGAGTGAACCCTGCCGGTGCCGGTGCGCTGCTCAACAGAATCGCGGCCTCTTATGAAGACTGGCGGCGGGACATAGCCCGCGAGCAAAACATGACCGTTATCCATAAGCTCGCCGCGGCTGGGGACACAGTCGAATATCTGTGCAAGGGTGAGGTCCCCGGCCAGGTGCTGAACCAGTTCTCGATGGACGAATACCAGGGCTTCTTCCGGATCGCCACCACATCCGAAAGATTTGCCTTCTCCGGCCCGTGGGAGCGACGCAATAACCTCTACGTGCTAGACGAAAAAATGCGGGTCACCGGCAGGCTTGAGGGCCTGGCACCGGGAGAGCGCATCTATGCCGCCAGGTTCATGGGGAAGCGCTGCTACTTGGTGACCTTCCGGCAGATAGACCCGCTCTTTGTGATCGACCTCCAAGATCCCCATGGGCCTAAAGTGCTCGGGGAGCTCAAGATACCGGGCTACTCGAACTACCTCCATCCTTACGACGAGCATCACCTGATCGGCATCGGCAAGGAGGTGGCGGTCGAGCCGGTGATTATCGAAGATTTTGTCGGGGAAAAGGCGGTGACGCGGGTGATACCGCCAGGGCGGGAGATCGGCATCAAGGTATCTCTTTTTGACGTGACCGACCCCGCTAAGCCCCTGGAAGTAGCCAAGTACATCATCGAAGGGTGGCGCGCCGACTCGCCGGCGCTGCGGGACCACAAGGCCGTGCTCTTCAGCAGGAGCAAGAATCTTTTGGCCGTTCCCGTTTCCTTAGGCTACTGGACGGAGGAAAGAGGCGGATGCCGCCAGTGGCAGGGGGCATACATATTCGATATTTCTCTGAAAGGGATAAGCCTCAAGGGAACGGTCAGCCACGGCCCGGAAGGCCGCCCTGATTTTCCGGAGTATAACCGCCCGGTCAAACGCTGCCTTTACATCGAAGACGTGCTCTACTCCGTTTCAGAGCGGATGGTGAAGGCAAACGACCTCGAGACCCTGAAAGAGATCAACCGGATTCAGTGGTAGCCTAAGTCCGGCTGCTCTGCGGCCGGCTGCGGACAAACCCTTCTCCTCCGGGAGAAGGGTTTTGTATTGGTCTTGAGACAGGCGGTACAACTTTTCAGTAATAACCCGGCCATCCCTGCGCATAAGCATAGAGCGGAGGTGGACAACATGCTCACCACGTTTTGCTTTTTCTTAGCCGTCTTTATCTTGCTGCTACTTTCAACAATGGAGCGGACACGGCAACTTAGCGCGCAGGCGAGAATCCCGCGTGAGGCGCCGCGCACATCGCCCATGGGCAGCGCCCTCGCTTATATCGTCGGGGTAGCGGGCGGCATTTATCTCTCACTCTCCCTTTTGGTTGATTTCTTGGAAATAAAGCTGCCCCCGCGGGTCAGCGTCTGGGGCATGGAGCTTGAACCCTTGGCCGCTGTCGCCATAACGCTTGCGCTGCTTCAGCCCTTTTTGCTGGGGCTGATCCGGTACATTCGCCGCTACGACAAGGGCATTTCACTATGGTGAGAACGCCGCGATCTGAGAAAGATTCAACTGCTTATGTAGTCCTTTATATACGCTGAAGGTCGAACGTAGCACGGACCCCACCCAGCATTTAGTGTAGCTTTTGAACTTCGAAGAACGAACCATCGTTAGGCCAAAATAAGTGGTAGCTTTCAAACCTGAAAGACCGTACCGAGCGCTGGGCCATCAGTATAAGCTTTTCAGGAGGGAAAAGAGATGCGGCTGACTGAGCTCGTAGGAAAGGAGATTATCAATCTTTACGACGGCGCCCGTTTGGGCGTGGTAGGAGACTCCGATTTGACCATTGACGCAGATTCCGGCCAGGTACAGAGCATAATCCTGCCCCGCCGGCCGCACCTGCTAAACATGTGGGCCGAGCGGCAGCATATGGTGATCCCGTGGGAGGCGGTAAAGAAAGTCGGCTCGGAGGTGATCGTTGTGGAGCTTGACCATACCACCCCGCGCTTTCGGTGAAGAAAGG
>DTYU01000236.1 GCA_012961725.1 Desulfotomaculum sp. | reverse complement strand
GGCGCGGCGCTTGCAGCCGGACTGCTGTATTGGGGGTATTTTTCTCTGATTCAGAGGGTGCAGGAAGCGGCGCTTTTCTTCCTGCAGCCGGTGACCGGCGACGATCTCCTGCTTATGGTTTTCGGTTCCCTGCTCGCCTGCGGGGTTCTTTTAGGTGCGCTGGCAAGTGGGCTTTCCATACGCCGCTTCTTGACGATTTAAGCTGCTTAAGAAGATTGCCGATGTAATCATTGAAAAGAAAGCGTTCGCTCCGGCCTCAATCATATCACGTTTGGCGATACAGGCTTGCAATAGGGGCGCACAGCGCCTAAAGCGAGAACAGGTTATTTTGTAGTTGCCGACTTCTGACTTCCTGCCTCCGACTTCTAAGATGGGGGGATCGTTTTGCGCTTCTGGCGTGGCCTGATTGCGGTGACGATTTTGGTGAGTATGTTGGGCGGTCTCTGGTCGACTGCCTGGAGCAAGAGTTTGGAAGAGAAGCTCAGAGAGACCAGGAGTAAAATGAGCGAGAAGCGCCGCGCGGTACAAAGCACGGAGCGCACTGTGAAGAGTTTTGCTGCGGAGATAGCGGCGCTGGACAGGTCGATAGCGGCAAAGTCGGCGGAGATTGAGGAACTCGCGGCGAAGCTTGTCAGGACGGAGGCTGAACTCGAGAAGGCTAAACGTGAACTGGAGGAGGCTGAGGAACGCTTACAGGAGACGATTGCGATCTTCCGCCAGCGCCTTAGGGGGATCTATGAGGAAGGAAGCGTGGGTTACCTTGATCTCCTGATGGGGGCCACCGATTTTAACGACTTTATTTGCCGGATGGAGTTTTTGCAGGAGATAATTGCCTATGATTCGGCGCTGGTCGATGAGATGACCGCCCGCCGGGGGGCGGTTGAGGAGCACAAGAAGCAGGTTGAGGCGCGCAGGAACCGGCTGGCTTTCCTTCGGGCAAGGGAGGAAGCCGCGAAGTCAGCGCTCGCAGCCCGCCAGGGCGAAAAGGAATACCTCCTTTCTCGTGCGCGAAGTGATTTGAAGCGTTTCCAGGCAGAGCTTGATGCTTTAGAGGCAAAAGAGCGGCAAATCCTCCGTCAGATCGCTCTCGAACGGGCGAAGCGTTCAAAACGCGCTACAGGGGCTTTTCTCTGGCCGGTACCAAGCTGCGGGGCTATCTCTTCCGGGTTCGGTAACAGGGTGCACCCGATTTTGCGGGTGGTCAGGTTTCATGCGGGGATTGATATCCCGGCCTCCCACGGGGCGGCGGTTGTGGCCGCGCATGACGGGACGGTCATTTTTGTCGGCACCATGCGCGGTTACGGCAGGGTGGTGATGATAGACCACGGCGGGGGTATAACCACACTTTACGCGCACCTCTCGCGCTACAGCGTCAGAGAGGGGCAGGAGGTCAGACGCGGCCAGCGGATAGCCTCCGTTGGTTCTACCGGTTTTTCCACCGGGCCGCACCTGCACTTTGAGGTGCGGGTTAACGGCGTGCCGCGTGATCCGCTCGGGTTTGTGTGAGCTTGTTCCGCAGCGATTCGTTTCAGACCGAGAATCATCCGGGAGACCACCGATCGGCAATCGGATCCGGTGGTCTTTTTATCGAAGCGTACGGGTATCTATGGTATAATAAAGGGCAAGTCTGTTTAAGCCTGCAGGGGGATGACGTGTTGGGAACTAGTAAAACGGGGCGGTTCTGGCTGGTTATCGTATGCACGGGGCTGCTGTTTTTCACGGTGATGCTTGGTTTGGCCGTAGTTTTCTTTGGGTACAAAGAGGCCCTTAACTTAGTTCAAGTGATATCCATAATCCGTTCCAACTACATCGAAGAAGTGAGCCCGAGCCGGCTGGTTGACGCAGCCGCCAAGGGGATTGTAGGATCGTTGGGGGATCCTTACTCGGTCTATTTAGAGCCAGAGACCTTTACCCACCTCCGGGAGCAGATCCGGGGCTCGTTCGGGGGCTTGGGGATTGTGGTCGGCCTTAGAGATAATCACTTGACCGTCCTGCGGCCGTTTCCTGATACGCCGGCGGGGCGGGCGGGCATTAAAGCGGGGGACGTAATTGTTAAGGTCGACGACCGGCCCACACAGGGCCTTGATCTTGAAACGGCGGTGAACCTCATGCGCGGGCCGGTGGGGACCGAAGTCACGCTTACGATTATGCGCACCGGAAGCGGGCCCCTGGAGCTGACCTTAAAACGAGAGGAGATAAACATCCCCACGGTTGAGGGAAAGATGCTTCCCGATAACATAGCATACGTCACCGTGACCCAGTTCACCGAGAAAACACCCAACGAACTCCACAGGGTGCTGGGGGATCTCCTGAAAGAAGGAATGCAGGCGTTGATCCTCGATCTTCGTGACAACCCTGGGGGGGAGCTGCAAGCGGCGGTGGCAGTGGCGGACTATTTCGTGCCGAAGGGCCCCGTCGTCTATGTCGATTACCGGCGCGGGCAGGATCAGGTTTTCAGCGCGGACAGCCGGAGGCTGACGGTACCGCTCATCGTGCTGGTGAACGAAAACAGTGCCAGTGCGGCAGAGATCGTTGCCGCCGCTGTTAAGGAGACAAAGGCCGGCAAAGTCCTCGGTACCAGGACGTTCGGTAAGGGTGTGGTGCAGTCGGTCTTCCCACTAAAGAGCGGGGCCGGGCTGAAGCTGACCACTGCCCGTTATCTGACGCCCAAGAAACACGATATCAACGAGCAGGGGGTCAGACCCGATATCGAGGTGGAGCAGCCTAAGGATTCGGCGGAGGACCTGCAGCTTGCCTCGGCCCGTGAGATCCTGCTTCGCGAGGCCGGCGCTGGCGCGGGAAAGGGACGTGAAGTCGCGGGCAACTAACGAAGACAGCCGTTGACAGCCGGTTCGTTCGTTCGTATAATTTTTTTAGCAGGTGCGGCAGCAAATCCTCCAGAGAACGGCCACGGAGGTCGAGAGACTAAAGTGGCTTTTTTGGCAGTAAAGTAAGGGTGATCTAAAGGGGGGAGAGATGATGTGCGAGGCCAACGCCTACCTCCGTCACGGAGATAAAGAGGAATTGGTGCTTGAAATGGTTGACAAGGTTGTCCCGTTCGAGGACGGATTGCTCTTAGAGGACATTTACGGCCGCAGGAAGATTATGAAGGCCAGGATCAAGGAACTTGCTCTCGTAGAGCACAAGATCATTCTTGAGCGCGAATAAGCTCGGTTAAGAAACAGAGGCCCGGTGAGCGGGCTTTTCTTTTTTAGAAGTCTTCAGTTATCCAATGAGAGATGAGAGAGGAGCAAGATGGGAAAAGGAATCAACAAAAGCCTCCAGCTTTCCTTTGAAGATCTTGCCGGACCGCAAACGCTTGAAGAGCTGAAAAACAGCATCGCCGACTGCCGCAAGTGTACTTTAGCCGGCAACCGGACAAACGTGGTCTTTGGTGAGGGGAACCCTTTTGCGCTCCTGATGTTTATCGGGGAGGGACCCGGGGCGGATGAAGACCGTTTAGGAAGGCCGTTCGTCGGGGCTGCCGGGCAGCTTTTGGACCGCATCTTGGCCGCCTGTGGCATCACCCGTGAGGAGGTCTACATCGCCAACATTGTCAAATGCCGGCCGCCTGGCAACCGTACGCCCCTCAGGGAGGAAGCGGAAGCCTGCCTCCCTCATTTGAGGCGGCAGATCGAACTTATCAAACCCCGGATCATCGTCCTGTTGGGTTCCACCGCCCTGCAGTACCTGGTAGGTTCCGAGGCAAGGATAACCAAGACACGCGGCCAATGGCTCGGTCATCTGTTTGGCGCGCGGGTGATGCCCACCTACCATCCGGCCGCGCTCCTGCGCGACCCGGGCAAGAAACGCTCGGTCTGGGAGGATTTCCAAAGAATACGGGATGCTTATTTCTCTTTGAAAAATGCTTAAGACATCCAGCGGTCTCCGTAGTTCAACCGGCTCACCAGGCACTAATTCCTTCCTTGCGGGCCACCTGCAAGACCGCCATCAGCCGGCGTTCCGCGGCACCTATAGCAAAAACAACACTGTCGAGATACTCAGGGTCACAGAAGTCGAGGTGACGGTAGCTTCTGCTGAGACACGCGAGTGCCTTGTTAAACTCTTCGTGAAGGCTGTGCTGATCTAACTGCTGCTTTTGCCGGTGAGGTCGGAGAAAAGAGGGCATAATACCGACCCCTTTCAAGCTCTCCTCTTTTGCATCTGTATGGCTTCCGATTATTGGGACCAGTACATCATATGTCTCGGGTACAGCCTTTTAACACTCCGAATATTGCATAGCCCGGGTTTGTTGAAGGGATGATCGGCGGTTTGGGCAAGATATTTTTAGGAGGGGCCTTTGCGGGGTGAAAGAGGTGAATATGCGCTTCGCTGAGGTTTTAGTGTTGGCGGGGTTCCTCCTGCTGCCTGCCCGGGGGATGCAGCAGAAAATTCTTGTAAAGGAGAAAGGAAAAGAACGGTTTTTCGCGAAGTTTTCTTTAGGAGAGGTTTATCAGGGGGTGAAAAAATAGGAGAACACCTTACCTGAGATCATCCGTGCATCTTGCATTACGGCAAGTTTGGTTGACTTTGTAGATATCCAATTGACTCTTTCAAAGGGGGAGAGATTTAGTGAAAAGACTGCTGTTTTCCTGTATGATAATGGTTTTCTTGGTCACCGGTCTCGCCGGTTGCGGCGGGAAGGAAGAGAGGGCGGACGAGCAGGCTGCGGGCAAACACGAACTAAGAAGTGAAGAAACAAAGCCGGCCGGTGAAGAATCGACTGCGGATATTTTAGCCAAAGGCAAAAATATTGAAGGGATGTACTACGAGTACGTTTTCAGCGGGTTACCTGGAGGCGAACTCGGTGGAAAGGTCTGGATGTGCGGCAAGAAAATGAAGACCGAAAGCACTCAGGGTGGACAAAGCATCATTACCATAATTGACGGTGATACGAATACGGTATATACGTATTATCCAAACCGGAACAAGGCGACGAAGATAACGGGCGGCGGCGAGACCGGACCCGAAACACAGGCCCCCACCGATTATACGCGGGAGGTCGACCCGGCTGACATCAAGGTCATCGAAAAGCGGGTTGTTTATGAAGGTGTAGTCTGCAGGGTTTGGCAAGTCAAGGGGCAGGACGGCAGCGAGACGAAGATGTGGGTGCGTGAGGATTACGGAATTCCGGTTCGGGTGGAGATAACCGCACCGGACGGTACGAGGATGGTAATGGAGTATAAGAACATAAAGATCGGCCCGATACCGGCGGAGACCTTTCAGCTGCCTGCCGGGGTTGAGGTGACCGACCTCACGCAAGTGATGGAGGGGCTCACGGAAATGATGGAGGGGCTGCCGCAGGCACCTGGGATGCAGTAAGAGCTGCAATTGGCCGCATACTCCTTGACAGGATGCAACTTTTTTATTAAAATTTTTCCAGAATTGAATATGAAACGCTGAGTTCTCGATGGAGAAGCGGGGGAACCAACTTATTGGGGTGAATCCCGACACTCAACTTAATGTAGTATTAGTCGTTGCGTTGATGATTTATCCTGGGTCGAAAGGTGTAGCGAATAACAGAGGGATTAAGAAGTAAGTTGAGTGTCGGGTAGGGTTAACTTTCAATCCGAATCCGTCAGCTAACTTCGCAAGCGTAGAAAGAATAGACTTGCCATCAATCAAGGTAGGGTAAGGCGTTATGCGCTCCGGAGAGAGCTCCGGAGCGCTTTACATTGGCATAATGTAAATGTCTGCACTCTTCCGGTTGTGTATAAGCGGAAAAACAGGCCTGGAGAGGCGAAGGAGGTGGGCGATGTGGGCAGGTTATTGATTGTTTCTAACAGGTTGCCGGTCACTATTGCTAAGAAGAAAGGCGGTTATCACTTCTCGCCCAGCATCGGGGGATTGGCTACGGGACTGGAGTCCTGCCGGAGACTGCATGAAAACCTTTGGATCGGCTGGCCGGGGGAAATAGACGAAAAAGCGGATCTTGAGAGTATTACGGAGAGATTGTTGAAGGAGTTCGGCTGTTATCCCGTTTATCTTTCCCGCGCGGATGTCGATGAATATTACGGAGGGTTTAGTAACAAAACGATTTGGCCGCTCTTTCACTATTTTCCTATGTATACCACCTATGACGAAGCCTACTGGAAGGCGTACAGGCGCGTAAACCGAGCGTTCTGTGATAGAATCATGAAAGTGGCGAAGCCTAACGACATCATCTGGGTGCATGACTATCATTTGATGCTTCTTCCTGAGATGCTCCGGGAAAAGCTTCCCGATGCGGCGATTGGCTTCTTTTTGCATATTCCCTTTCCGTCCTTTGAGTTGTTCCGTCTGCTTCCCTGGCGCCGGGAGCTTTTGGACGGGCTTTTAGGTGCCGATCTTATCGGTTTTCATACATATGATTACGCAAGGCATTTTTTGAGCAGCGTGCTGCGTTTGGTCGGTTACGATCACAAGTTGGGCGAGGTGATTACCAGGAGCCGGATGGTAAAGGTAGACTCCTTCCCGATGGGCATTGACTATGAGCGGTACGCCGGTGCGGTCGGAGACCGAAGGGTGCTGGCTGAGACTGCAAAATTGCGGCAGCGGCTGGGCAACACCAAGGTCATTTTGTCAATAGACCGCTTAGATTACAGCAAAGGCATCCTGCAGCGCTTAGAGGCCTTCGATATGTTTCTTGAAAAGCATCCCCGCTGGCACGAGAAGGTGACCTGTATATTGGTTACGGCTCCATCCCGGATAAACGTTGACCAATACCGGTTACTTAAGAAACAGGTGGACGAGCTCGTAGGACACATCAACGGCAAGCACGGGACGGTGGGCTGGATCCCGATTCAATACTTCAACCGCTCCATCCCGTTTCACCCACTGGTTGCCATGTACTGTGTCGCGGACGTCGCCCTGATTACACCCCTTCGTGACGGTATGAACCTGATCGCCAAGGAATATGTTGCCGCCAAAAAGGACGGCAAAGGCGTCCTGATACTCAGTGAGATGGCAGGGGCGGCCACTGAGCTGGGCGAAGCCTTGGTGATAAATCCGAATAACAAATTGGAGATCGCGGAGGCGCTGAACGAGGCCCTCAGGATGCCGGAAGAAGAGCAGGTGGTGCGTAACCGGATCATGCAAAAACGGTTGGCGCGCTGGAATGTGGCGCAATGGGCTGAAAGGTTTTTGGACAAGCTGGTTGAAACGAAGGGGCGCCAGGAAACGCTGCTGGTGAAACGGCTCAACCCGGCGGTAAAGAGAAGGCTGGTTGAAGATTACTTAGGCAGTGAGCGCCGCCTGATTCTTTTGGATTACGACGGGACGCTGATCCGATTTTACGGGAAGCCGGAGGATGCAAAGCCGAACGCGGAGGTCTTGAGCCTTCTTGAACAATTGGCCGGGGTCCCCGGAAATGAAGTCGTGATCATAAGCGGCCGGACCAAATGCACCCTTGATGAATGGGTTGGCTCTTTGGATATCGGCTTGATCGCGGAGCACGGACTGTGGGTCAAAGAAATAGGTAAAGACTGGGAGGTTACTGAGCCGGTCAGTAACGAGTGGAAAAATGAAATTCGCCCGGTGCTTGAGTTCTATGCGGACAGAACCCCCGGATCCTCTGTGGAAGAGAAGGAGTTCTCGCTCGTCTTTCACTACCGGCGGGCAGAGCCCGAATTAGGGTCGCTCAGGGCACGGGAGTTGATAAATCATTTAGTCAGCTTCACGGCGAACCTTAACCTTCAGGTCCTTGAAGGAAACAAGGTTATTGAGGTAAAAAACATCGGCATCAATAAGGGTAAGGCGGCGTTGCGCTGGGTTTCAAGGGGAAAATGGGACTTTATTATGGCCACGGGGGACGACTGGACGGATGAAGACATCTTCGCTGTTCTTCCTGAGACGGCGTATTCCATCAAGGTAGGATTGAATCCGTCACAAGCCAGGTTTAACCTTTCTTCACCAAAGGAGGTCTTATCGCTGCTCAGAGACCTGGCACAGGCCCGTAATCTCGGCGCATCTACAACAGCGTTTTCGAAAATGTGGTATACTACCAGCGGATGAACCCGGCACTCAGCTCAACGTAGAAGAAATTGCGGGGTAAACGCCGAACCGTCTTCAGGACAGGAGGTTTTTGATGTTCTTAGACCTGTTGACGTTCCGGGTATTGGTTGCACTGTCATTTGTAGCCGGCGGATTTCTGCTCGGTGTAATCGCAGAGAAGGTGATTGTTGCCGGGGTTTCTAAGATGGCGCGCCGGACCAAATGGCAGGGCGATGAGGTTATCATCGATTCTTTTAGACATGTGGTGATGTTTTGGGGTCTTCTCGCCGGCGCATACGGGGCGATTGCGACGGTTTATTTGACCCCAAACGTTAAGGAAGTGTTGGGGAAGATCCTTTTGGTGCTTGCGATCCTGTCCGCAACAGCGGTTGTGATGAGGATGGCGGGCGGTTTTATTACGCTTTACGCCTCGAGGGCGGAGGGCGTCTTGCCGGCGACCACTTTGATCGTGAACATCACAAAGCTGTTGGTCTTTGTAATCGGGATACTCATTGTACTCCAGAGCCTCGGCATATCTATAACACCGATCCTTACAGCCCTGGGCGTAGGGGGCTTGGCAGTGGCCCTTGCGCTGCAGGACACGCTCTCAAACCTGTTTTCGGGGATCCATGTTATCGCCTCAAAACAGGTTAGGCCGGGGGACTACGTGCGGCTTGATACCGGAGAAGAGGGATATGTTCAGGACATAAACTGGCGGAATACCACCATCAGAATGCTGCCTAACAACATGGTGATCGTGCCGAATGTAAAGTTGGCCTCCGCGATAGTAACCAACTACCACCTTCCGGAAGAGGAGATGGCCGTGCTTGTGCAGGTGGGTGTGGACTATGGAAGCGACCTTGAAAGGGTGGAGAGGGTTACAATTGAAGTTGCGAGAGAGGTCATGAAGGAAGTCCCCGGCGGCCTGTCCGACTTCGACCCCTTTATCCGGTACCACACCTTTGCTGATTTTAGCATCAATTTCACGGTGATCCTAAGGGTTAAGGAGTTTGTGGACCAGTATTTGGTCAAGCACGAGTTCGTAAAACGGCTGCAAAAACGGTACGCCGAGGAGGGCATCGTAATCCCGTTCCCCATCAGGACGGTCTATCTGCAAAGTGACGAATCGGGCGGCGACCGGGAGGTATCGCCTCAGTTGCGGTAAGATTTCTATCTCATCTTGTTTTGGCGGCCCCTCAGGGGGCGTTTTATTCTGTGGTATAATTATTGAGAAATGCCGGTGAAAAGAGTGAAGCAGTGTCTTCGTTCAAGTTAAGGGCGGGGTTTGTGCCTGCGGGCGACCAGCCTAGGGCAATCGAAAGACTTCTCGCCGGGATTGAGCGGGGCTACCCGATGCAGACGCTTTTGGGCGTGACCGGCTCCGGAAAGACCTTCACCATGGCCAGCGTTATTGAAAAGGCCGGGCGCCCCGTGCTTGTCCTGGCCCCCAACAAGACCCTCGCCGCGCAACTGTGCGGCGAGTTCAAGGAGTTCTTCCCCGAGAACGCGGTGGAGTACTTCGTCAGCTATTACGACTACTACCAGCCGGAGGCCTATCTGCCGCAGTCCGACCTGTATATCGAGAAGGACTCCTTGATCAACGACGAGATAGACAAACTGCGGCATGCGGCGACGGCGGCGGTTCTTGAACGCCGTGACGTGATCATCGTCGCCAGCGTCTCCTGTATTTACGGCTTGGGCAGTCCGGCGGAGTACGCGGCGCAGGTCGTCTCATTGCGGCGCGGTCAGAGCTACAGCCGGGACGCGGTGCTGCGCAAGTTGGTACAGGTGAGGTACGAGCGTAACGATATCAATTTCATGCGCGGGCGGTTCCGGGTGCGCGGCGACGTCGTCGATGTCTTTCCGGCTTCCGCCTCGGAGCGGGCGGTGCGGATTGAGTTTTTCGGCGACGAGGTCGATAAGATCCTCGAGTTTGACCCGCTTACAGGGAAGATTACCGGTGAACGCTACCACGTTTCTTTCTTCCCGGCGACGCACTACGTGACGGCGCCCGAGCGGCTGGAAGGAATCATTGCGGCGATCGAGGCGGAGCTTGCGGAGCGGACGGCCTGGTTCAGGCGGCAGGGGAAGCTCCTGCAAGCGCAGCGTATCGAGACGCGGACGCGGTTTGACTTGGAGATGCTCCGCGAGGTCGGGTACTGCAAAGGGATCGAGAACTACTCCCGCTACCTTACCGGGCGGGCACCGGGTGAGCCTCCCTATACGCTTTTGGACTATTTTCCGCCGGATTTCCTGATTTTCATCGATGAGTCGCACGTTTCCATTCCGCAGCTTCACGGGATGTACGAGGGCGACCGATCCCGGAAAGAGGCACTGGTGGAGTACGGCTTCCGCCTTCCCTCGGCCTTCGATAACCGGCCGCTCCGGTTTGACGAGTTCATCCGGCGGGTGAACCAGGTGGTCTTCGTTTCGGCCACGCCGGGCCCCTACGAAATGGAAAAGAGCGCCCAGGTGGTCGAGCAGATCGTCCGGCCCACCGGACTTGTCGACCCGCCCTTGGCGGTCAGGCCGACAAGGGGCCAGATCGACAACCTGTTAGGAGAGATCCGCACCCGTATAGACAGACGCGAGCGGGTACTGGTGACGACGCTCACGAAGCGGATGGCGGAAGACCTGGCGGATTACCTCCGCGAGGCCGGCCTCAAGGTCCGTTACCTGCACGCCGAGATCGATACCTTGGAGCGGATGGCGATCATCCGTGACCTCCGGCGCGGGGTCTTCGACGTACTGGTAGGCATCAACCTCCTGCGGGAAGGGCTGGACCTGCCCGAGGTATCTTTGGTGGCCATCCTTGACGCGGATAAGGAGGGGTACCTCCGCTCGGAGCGGTCGTTGATCCAGACGGCGGGCAGGGCGGCAAGGAACATCAACGGTCTGGTTATCCTGTATGCAGATACAATAACCGGCTCGATGAGGCGTGCGATTGAGGAGACCGAACGGCGGCGCAAGCTGCAAATGGCGTTCAACCGGGCGCACGGCATCACCCCGCAGACGGTGCAGAAGCCTGTCCGGGAGGTGCTTGAGGCCACAAAAGCGGCGGAGGAAACAGGGGTCTACGCGGTGCGGTCGAAGGAAATGGCGCTGCCGCAGCTCAAGCGACTGGCGGCGGAGTATGAGAAGCGGATGCGGGAGGCGGCCCGCCAATTAGAGTTCGAGACGGCGGCGCAGTTGCGCGACGTGCTTTTGGAGTTAAGGGCGGAGCTGGCGGTCAGAGAAGGCGGCATAGGAAAAAGGCGGAAGGCAGAAGGCGGAAGGCGGAAAAAGAGGGTAGGGGCGAGAGGATGAGACTCAGAGGCCAGAAGACAGACAATGGAAGATGTGAGTCAGGGGCCGAGGTACCAGAAGTTCAAAGGGGATTCGCCTAGCAAATCCCTGCAATGAAATATTCTAGATTCTGACTCCTGGATTCTGGACGCCGAAATTCAGGCTTGCAGCGGTGAGAGAGATGCAGAGCGCAATTGTAGTAAGAGGGGCACGGGTACATAACCTGAAAAACATAACGGTGAGCATTCCCCGCAACAGGCTCACCGTTATTACCGGGCTTTCCGGGTCGGGGAAGTCTTCGCTTGCCTTCGATACCATTTACGCTGAAGGCCAGCGGCGCTACGTCGAGTCACTATCGGCTTACGCCAGGCAGTTCTTAGGGCAGATGGATAAGCCCGATGTTGACGGTATAGACGGTCTTTCGCCGGCGATCTCCATCGACCAGAGATCGGCGAGCCACAACCCCCGTTCCACCGTGGGCACGGTGACGGAGATCTATGACCACCTGCGGCTGCTTTTTGCCCGTATCGGGAAGCCCCATTGTCCGCAATGCGGTCTGCCGATCCAGCAACAGACGGTTTCTCAGATGGTGGACCGGCTGCTAACACTCCCTGAGGGTACAAGGATTTACATCTTAGCCCCTGTGGTGCGCGGAAAGAAAGGGGAGCATGGAAGGGTTTTTGAAGAAGCGCGCCGGCAGGGGTTTGTGCGTGTGCGGGTGAACGGTTCCATCCATGAGTTGGGTGAAGAGGAGATAGCGCTTGACAGGAGCAAGAAGCATAACATTGAGATCGTGGTCGACCGCTTAGTCATAAAGCCTGAAGCGGCCTCCCGCCTGGCCGATTCACTCGAAACCACTTTAAGACTGGCGGACGGGGTCGCTGTGGCAGCGGTCGTCGACGGGGAGGAGCTGCTTTTCAGCAGCAGGTTTTCCTGTCCGGAATGCGGGGTGAGCCTCCCGGAGCTTTCCCCGCGGCTGTTTTCCTTTAATAGCCCCTATGGGGCCTGTCCCGCCTGTACCGGTTTGGGAGCGGTTCTTGAGGTGGACCCGGAACTGGTGGTTGACCCGCTGAAGAGCCTGGAAGAGGGAGCGGTGGCCGGATGGTCCTACTACAGCGGGCAGTTCTATCTTCTGGAGGGGCTCGCCAGGCATTACGGCTTTTCCACCGCGGTACCCTTTGGTTGGTTGGCGCCGGACCACAGGAACGCGCTTCTTTACGGCACGGGCGGGGAGCGGGTACGCTTCGCATACCGTAACCTTAGCGGGCGGCGGCGGGAGTATTCCGCGCCTTTTGAGGGCGTAATCCCCTATCTTTCCCGGCGCTACCGGGAGACAACCTCTGAGTACGTAAAAGGTGAAATAGAACGGATGATGCGGCCGCGGCCGTGCAACGTCTGCCAAGGCGCACGGCTGAGGCAAGAGGCGCTCGCCGTAACAGTAGGTGGACACGCCATCCATCAGGTCACTGCGCTTTCTATATCGGATGCTTTTGAGTTTTTTGAAGAACTGGAACTCGGGCCGCGGGAGCGTTTGATTGCGAAACAGGTGTTGAAAGAGATTAAGGCGCGTCTCGGTTTTCTCGTCAATGTGGGTTTAGACTACCTGACTCTCGACCGGGCTGCCAATACCCTTTCCGGGGGGGAAGCCCAGCGCATCCGTCTGGCCACGCAGATCGGCTCAGGGCTGATGGGGGTGATTTATATCTTGGATGAGCCGAGCATCGGCCTGCACCCCCGGGACCAGGGCCGGCTGCTTAATATGCTGAAACGCCTGCGCGACTTAGGGAATACCGTGATCGTGGTAGAGCACGACGCAGATACGATCTTAAGCGCCGACCACGTCATCGACATCGGTCCCGGTGCGGGTGCACACGGGGGCATGGTGGTGGCGGAGGGAACGCCGGCGGAGATCGTGCGCAACCCGAACTCCTTAACAGGGATGTACCTGAGCGGGAGGAAATTTATTCCGCAGCGCCCGCGCCGGAAACCCGACGGCCGTTACCTGAAGGTGATCGGCGCGAGCGCCCACAACCTGAAGGAGGTCGACGTCACGTTTCCTGTCGGCCTTTTCACCTGTGTTACCGGGGTTTCGGGTTCCGGCAAGAGCACGCTGGTCAACGACATCCTGTACCGGGCGCTGGCCAAGAGGCTGCACGGGGCGAGGGAACTTCCCGGGGAGCACCGCCGGCTGGAAGGCCTGGAGCATGTCGACAAGGTCATCAACGTCGACCAGTCGCCCATCGGGCGGACACCGCGCTCAAACCCGGCCACCTATACGGGTCTTTTCACGGATATAAGGGAGCTCTTTGCGCTCTTGCCGGAGGCGCGGGTCAGGGGATACAAGCCGGGCCGGTTCAGTTTCAACGTCCCCGGCGGGAGGTGCGAGGCCTGCCGCGGCGACGGGATCGTAAAGATCGAGATGCATTTCCTCCCGGACGTATACATTCCGTGTGAGGTCTGCAAGGGGCGGCGGTACAACCGGGAGACGGTCGAGGTTAAGTTCCGGGGCAAGAGCATCGCTGATGTTTTAGATCTGACGGTGGAAGAGGCGTTAGCGTTTTTTGAGGCCTTTCCGAGGATCCACCGGCGTCTCAAAACCCTATACGATGTAGGCCTTGGCTATATAAAGTTGGGGCAGCCGGCGACCACCCTTTCCGGCGGGGAGGCCCAGCGGGTAAAGTTAGCAACCGAGCTTTCACGAAGGGCTACCGGACGGACGCTTTACATCTTAGATGAGCCGACCACGGGCTTGCATTTTGCCGACGTGGCCCGGCTGCTCGATGTCCTGCAGCGGCTGGTGGACGCCGGAAACACGGTGGTGGTGATCGAGCACAACCTCGAAGTGATTAAGACCGCCGATCATATAATTGACCTCGGCCCAGAAGGCGGGGCGCACGGGGGGACAGTCGTCGCTACCGGCTCACCGGAGGAGGTGGCGGAAGCGGCGCGTTCGTACACCGGCCGGCACCTGCGCAGGCTCCTGGCGGCGGAGCAGGGACGGCTGGCGGCCGGGCGGCAGAGAAGTTCGAGGTTCAAGGTTCAAGGTTCGAAGTTGGGCTAATACTGATAGAGCTTAGAGGTCGGTTCGAAGTTCACAAGTGTAAGGTCAAGGGTCAGTGTTCTTTATAACCTTGAACGGACCCTAAATTGCTTCTGTTTGAGCATGCACGTTGAACGTTGACCGGACCTTAAAGGTCTATCCCTTAATCACAGCGGGTGGTAAGTGCGTTGAGAGATGATCTGATGGAAAAGATAAAAAGGCTTCCCGACGAGCCCGGTGTCTATCTTTTTAAGGATGCGGCGGGCGAAGTGATCTATGTAGGGAAGGCCTTTTCGCTCAGGAACCGGGTGCGCAGTTATTTTCAAACCGGTCAGCCTACAAAGGTTTCTGCACTACTCGGCCGGGCTGCCGATATCTCTTTCATTGTTACCGAAAACGATGTTGAGGCCCTGATCTTAGAGGCCAATCTGATAAAGAAACACCGTCCCCGCTACAATGTGATACTCAAAGACGACAAGAGCTACCCCTATATAAAGGTGACGGTACAGGAAGAGTTCCCGCGCGTGCTCTTTTCCCGGCGGCGGTCGCAGGACGGCGCGCGCTACTTCGGCCCCTACACCCGTGCGGGAGCGGTTTATGAGACGCTCCGGTTCCTGCGCACCGTTTTTCCCTACCGATCCTGTAAGCGGATAGACCCCAGCCGCAGCCGAACCTGCTTAAACTATCATATCAAGCGCTGCCCGGGACCCTGTACCGGGCAGGTGGACCCTAAAACCTACCGTCAGGGGATAGATGCGCTGTGCCTCTTCCTTGAAGGGCGTTACAAGGCGGTGGCGCGCCGCCTCGGGGAGGAAATGGCGGCGGCGGCCGCGAAGTTGGAGTTCGAGAAGGCGGCGGTGCTCCGCGACCGCCTCCGGGCGCTTGAGACAATCTTGGCAAGGCAGCGGGCGGTGTTGGACAGGGAAGCGGACCAGGACGTTGTCGCCCTCGGGCGCAGGGGCGTTTTCGCAGCGGCGGCGCTTCTCCAGATCCGTGAAGGCAGGCTTGTCGGCGAGGTAGGGTTCTCGCTAACGGGCACGGCGGACTCAACCGACGGTGCAGTGCTGGGCGGCTTTCTCAAACAGTATTACAGCGGCATTGCCGAATCGATCCCGCAGGAGGTAATACTCCCGGTTGAACTCGATGAGGAGGACAGGGCGGCCCTGACGGCTTACCTTCGGGGAAGGGCCGGGAGAAAGGTCCTCATCACCGTTCCCCGCCGTGGCAAAAAAAGTGAACTCGTCGAGCTGGCGGCGAAAAACGCCGTCCTTGCCCTGGAAGATACAGAGAAAGCGGGGGCGGCAGACGAGGCTGCGGTTGCGGCGCTTGCCGCGTTGCTCGGGCTGGACTCGCCGCCCCAACGGATCGAAGGGTATGATGCCTCCTGCCTGCAGGGGGCGGCGCCGGTTGCGGCGATGGTTGTCTTCAGACAAGGAAACCCGTACAGGAGCGGTTACCGGCGTTTCGCCGTCAGTCCTACAGGGAAACCGGACGACTATGCCGCCCTGCGGGAAGCACTCAGGCGAAGGTTCGCACGGGCCAGGGAAGAGGAACGCGGTATCGCTGAAAACCAAATGTCGCCGCGTTCGGCAAGGTTTCTCCCGCTTCCCGACCTGGTGCTGGTTGACGGCGGGGCAGCACAGGCGTCCGTTGCAAGGGGGGTTTTGGATACATTCGGTCTTGAAAGAATTCCGGTGTTCGGGCTGGCAAAAGAGAACGAATGGCTTTACCGGCCGGGCAAAAAGAACCCGATAGTAATTCCTGCAGACAGCAGCGCCTTGAGGCTCTTGCAGCGGGTCAGGGACGAGGCCCACCGGTTCGCGGTTGCGTTTCACCGAAAGCGGCGGGCTGCCGGCCTCAGATCGGTGCTGGAAGAGATCGAAGGGATCGGACCGGTCCGGCGCCGGGCGCTTTTGCGGGCCTATGCCTCGGTTGATGCGCTTAGGGCAGCCGGGGTGGAGGAACTCTCCCGCCTTCCGGGAATGAACCGGCGGGCGGCCGAGGCTGTATACGTTTTTTTACACGGGCGGGAATCAGAAAGGGAAGGTTAAATCTTTGGGTGGTATTTTCCGGAAACGGCCCCATCACGCCTTTTTTGGCATATGGGTCGGCCGGACTAATAATTTAGTATGGTGTCCCCGTAATTTTATCGGACTAATAATTTAGTATGGTGTCCCCGTAATTT
>DTYU01000235.1 GCA_012961725.1 Desulfotomaculum sp. | reverse complement strand
TCCGCCGGGGTGGGTTTCGCGGTGCCGATATCCATCCCCCGGTAGACCATCATCGAATCTGCCGAGACTATCTCCCCATCTATCTTGAGTGCCACCTCAACCGCCACGGCCGATTTTCCTGTGGCCGTCGGCCCCGTGATCACTAAAAGGGGAAAGGCTGCTTTTTTGTCAGGCGCCCCCACTCTTCAACCACGCCCTAACCCCATTGCCTGTACCATTTGGTCAGGTTTCCCAGTTGATAAGCTCTTTATGCGCAGCGCACCGCCTATCTCCTGCCGAAGCGCCGCAGCAGCTCCTCGTGGGACAGGCAGATGGTCGTAGGCCTGCCGTGGGGACAGGTAAAAGGCTCCCGGCAGGCCGCCAGCCTATTGAGCAGCGCTACAGCCTCTGTACTTGAGCAGACCTCACCGGCTTTGACCGCTGAATGGCAGGCCATGGAGGCTAATACCGCCTGCTCCCGGGCGGGCGCGTCGCCGGCGGCCAAACAGGCCATGATGTCTGACAGCAGAAGCCGCGCGGAGTCCCGGCGGAGCCCGGCGGGAATCGCCCGCAAAATGGCGGCCCCCTCGCCGAAAGGCTCTATTAGGAAGCCGTAACGCGCAAGTTCGGCGGCGGCATCTGTCAAGTCCCCGGCAGACGACTCCACAGGTTCGGGTTCCATCAAAAACTGGCTCGTGATGCCCCCGCGGGCCATTGCGGCGCTGTACTCCTCAAACAGAACCCGTTCATGGGCGGCATGCTGGTCTACTATAAAAAGGCCGCCGGGGCCGCGCGTCAACAGGTAGACCGGCGGCAGGAAACCTAAGTATTCGAGGTCCGGAAACCCCGTCTTTTCACTGTAGCCGCGTGTTTCCTCCCTGAAAAACAACTCGTTTTCCGCGCTTGCAAAAAGACCGTCGCCATGGCTGCCCCCGCCCGGGATCATGCCTGCACCCGGCGGAGTAAGACGCCCTTCCTTTGGGGAGCCCAGGCGCTGCAGCATCCCGGCCCAGCCCTCCTGCGGCGGCGCACCGGCGCTGGCCGCTCTTGGACCGGGACCCGCGCCCGGGATCAGACTGACACGGCCGAAAAGCGCCTGCTTTAGCGCGGCGCGGACCAGTCCGGCCACTTCCCTCTCCTGCGCAAACCGGACCGTTAGTTTCTGGGGGTGGACGTTCACATCAACGGCGCCGGGGTCAAGAAGCAGGTGCAGCACAAAAAAGGGGTGTTTTCCCGCCGGCAGCAGGGTCCCGTACGCCTGGTAAACGGCCGCTGCCAGACCGCCGTGTCTGATGTAGCGTCCGTTTATCAAAAACGTCTGGCCGCTTCTTGTCGTCCGCGTAAGCGCCGGCCGGCCCGTATACCCTTGAACCTGGATACCTTCGGACACGGCATCCACCGGTACCAATGCTTCCGCCACGGTTACCCCGTAAATAGCGGTTATCGCGTCTATCAGGCTGGTGCCGGGCGTATGGAAGACCTCCCGGCCGCCGCTTACCAGCCTTACCGATACCTCAGGCCGGCCGAGCGCCAGGCGTGTAACCACATCCGTCAACCGCGCGCCTTCCGCCCGCGGCGAACCTAAGAACGCGCGGCGTGCCGGCGTGTTATAGAAAAGGTCGCGCACCGTAACCGTCGTCCCCCGGGGTGCACCGGCCGGGCGGAAGTCGCGGACCTCTCCCCCCTCGATCACTAAGAGCGTACCGCCCAGCGCCTCCGGGGTCCTCGTCTTCAGTTCGACCCGGGCGACGGCTGCGATGCTCGGCAACGCCTCGCCCCGGAAACCTAAGGTCTGGATCCGCCCGAGGTCTGAGCTTGAAGAGATCTTGCTGGTCGCATGCCGCTCAAAAGCAAGCAGGACGTCCTCCGCCGCGATCCCCCCGCCGTTATCGGTAACCGTTACGGCCTTGAGCTCTTTCTCGACCGAAACTGAAACCTGCGTCGCCCCCGCGTCGAAGGCGTTCTCCATTAACTCCTTCACCACCGAAGCGGGGCGCTCGACCACCTCTCCCGCCGCAACCAGGTTTATTGTCTCTGTATCCAAAACCCTTATCCGGCCCATCCTACCGCCTTCCCCGCCTTCCCCGGCGGCGCTGCCTGGTGCCGGAGACCGCGGCCTTGCATTCTGCCAAGAGGTTAAGTGCCTCAAGCGGGGTCAGCCGCTCAACCTCAACCTCCGCTATCTTGCCGATAACCGGGTGCTCATCCGGCCGCGGAAACATCTCGAGCTGAATGACTCTGACTCGCTGCGCCGCCCGGGCCTCGAGCTCCGTAAGCACCTCGCGCGCCCGCTCTAACACCTCCGGCGGCAGCCCCGCAAGCCCCGCCACCTGAATCCCGTAGCTCTTATCCGCCTTACCGGGAAGCACCCGGTAGAGGAAGGAGATTCCTGTGGGTCCTTCTTCGACCGCAACGGTGAGGTTGAAAACGCCGCTCAAACGGTCGAGGTCTGTGAGTTCATGATAGTGCGTCGAGAAGAGCGTTTTTGCGCCTATATTCGTGGTGATGTACTCGATAATCGCCCGCGCGATACTCATCCCGTCATAGGTACTCGTACCGCGGCCCACCTCGTCCATCACTATCAGGCTCTTGCGCGTGGCCCCGGAAAGGATGGTGCGGCATTCGTTCATCTCAACCATAAAGGTGCTCTGGCCGGCGGTCAGGTCATCCCCGGCGCCGACGCGGGTAAAGATCCGGTCGATCACCCCGATTACCGCCTCCGCCGCCGGTACGAAACTGCCCATTTGCGCCATGAGGACAATGAGGGCCACCTGGCGCATGTAGGTGCTCTTCCCTGCCATGTTGGGCCCCGTAATGATCGCCACCCGCCGGGCGGCACCGTCGAGCGCGGTGTCGTTCGGGACGAACCCTCCCGGCCCTAAGCTCCGCTCCACCACCGGGTGGCGGCCCTCTTTGATAAAGATTGCGCCGCCGTCGTTGACCTGCGGGCGTGTATAACTCCCCCTGACCGCCGCCACGGCGAGCGAGTGT
>DTYU01000234.1 GCA_012961725.1 Desulfotomaculum sp. | reverse complement strand
TCGGGGCCTCGGGTTGAGTTTAACAGATAAGGAGGTGAGCTTATTGGCTGACCGGCTGCTAATGCAGGAGGAAGTGGATGCGCTTCTAAGTTTGAATGAGCAGCAGGCTGCTGAGGCGCATGCGGGAGGGACTGCGCCGGCAGAGAAACCACCGACACCTTCTGCGGAGATTTCAAACAAGGAGAAAGACGCCTTAGGTGAGATCGGAAACATCTCCATGGGCCAAGCGGCCACGACTCTTTCAGAGCTTTTAAAGCTGAAGGTGGTCATCACCAGCCCCCAGGTAAGAGTGATTAGCAAGGATGACCTGATAGAGGGCTTTACCGAGCCCTACGTGATGGTTAAGGTCCGGTATACACAGGGGCTTGAAGGTACCTGCCTTTTCGTCATTAAGACCAGTGATGCGGCGGTGATCGCTGACCTGATGATGGGAGGGAACGGCCAAAACCCGCCTAAAGAACTGGGCGAGCTTGAACTCAGCGCCGTTAGTGAGGCGATGAACCAGATGATGGGGGCTGCAGCCACGGCAATGGCGGAGATATTCAAGCGCCCAGTCACCATCGCCCCGCCCGATCTTTCTGTTTTTGACAAGGACGCACAACAGGAAAAGCCCGGGTTTGATTTTGCCGATCCCATTGTGGCCGTTTCCTTTAAAATGACGGTAGAGGATCTTTTGGATACTGAAATCATGCGGGTCTTAGAGGTGAAAACGGCAAAGGAGGAGGCAGCCCTTCTACTCCAAAACATTAAGTTATCAGATGTTGAGACAGCACCGGAAACGAAAGATCTGACAGAGGAGCCTGTTGCACCCGCTTCTGTACCTGAAGCCCCGTCTGTTACGCCGTTGGTATCGCCAACTGCACCGCCTGCCCAGCCTGCAACGACGCCGCCTGCCATCGACCAGAGAAAGCTTGACCTCATCCTTGATATCCCGCTGAAGGTCACGGTCGTACTGGGCCGAACCAAGCGGCTGATCAAGGAGATTCTTTCACTTACCCCTGGAAGTATTGTGGAGCTTGCCGCATTGGCTGATGAGCCGGTCGAGGTTTTGGTAAACGGGACGCTGGTAGCGCGGGGACAGGTGGTGGTGGTCAACGAGAATTTCGGCGTGCAGATCACCAACATCATCACCCCTCAAGAAAGGCTCCAATCCTTGGCTAACAGCCAGAAGGCCTGAACAACCGAGTCCGGGAAATCGGGAAGGCCTGTTTGCATAGTGAGACCGCAGGTGTTATGAACGGTATAGAGATGTTCAATGCCCGGGTTTTGTGGGGTTGAGAGAATCTTATTGACAGTTCAGGTTGTCCGAATTAATATAGATGAGGGCACAGAGGCGCCGCACGGCGCCTTTTTGACAAGGTGGTCGGAGGATGGTTGCCAGAGTGCAGGTCAAGGCGAGAACTGTACCTGTTATGCAGGCGGCGCCGCTTCCAGTCTCGCACGCCGCGGCTTTTTGGGGAATAGCGGGGCTTCTCTTTTTCACCCCGTTTTTCCGGGGGCTTTTCTTCCCGCCGGAACAGGAGCGGGCGCTTATTGTAGGGGCGCTGGCTTTCCTGCTCGTTTACCTCGGCAGGTGGCTGCGCCGGAAAACCCGTTTCTTTGAACATCCGCTCGACTACCTGATTCTCGGGCTGCCGGCGATTTATGTTCTGAGTTCGTTTGTCGCGGTCAATAAGGGCCTGGCGGTAAACGAGATCGTCAAGGCCTCGCTCTACTTCGCGGTCTTCTGGGCGGTCTCACGGCTCACTACCAACGAGGAGATCATCAGGCGTCTCCTTTGTGTGATATGGGCGAGCGGCGTCCTGGTGGCGCTTGCCGGTCTGGCGACCGCCACCGAAATAATCTTCATCCGTGACGGCTTCCTGGGAGGCCGCATCTACTCTTCCTTCCAGTATCCCAATGCCCTTGCCAACTACCTGCTTTGCGTGCTTATCCTGGGGGTATACCTATGGGTTAACGTGCTTGGCCGGGGTGCCGGCATTAAGGAAGTGTGGCCCTCGGCGCCCGCTTTCCTTGAGCGTCTCAGCCCGCTCTCGTACCTCTTTGGGACAGGGAACTTTCTGCTCGCGTGTGTCTTCTGGGGGGCGAAATCAAACGGCGGTATCCTGACGCTCCTCGTCGTTGGGCCTTTGCTTCTTTTGGGGGTGCCGCGGGAGAAAAGACTCCCGTTGTTCCTGCACGGTTTGCAGGTCGGTCTGCCGGGCCTGCTTGCGGCGCTCGGCTTCGTCAGCCAGGCAACGGCGAAGAATTACGATCTGGCCTGGCTGATAGTATTTTTGGGGCTTGCGGCGGCGGTCGGCCTTCAAGCGGCATATGATCTTGCGGTAAAGGGAAGATGGCACAGAAAGATCAAGGTGCCGCCCTGGATGTTATGCTCAAGCGGTGCTGTTTTAGCCGCCGGCACGGCTGTTGCTTTTGCCCTGCGCCCGGAGTTGTGGCAAAAGTTCCTCGTGCTTATCCACT